>JAAWEX010000115.1 GCA_022794495.1 Lawsonibacter sp.
TGCCATGGAGATTTGACAGGGCCCGCAACCGCTCCCTGGCCTATCTGCTCCAGAGCAAGGGCCTGATGGGAGAGGATGTGGATGAGACCCTGCGGCTGTATACCCAGCTATGTTCCCTCAGCGTAACGGCGGAGAGCCTGGCCAACCTGGGACAGGTGCTGGCCAATGGCGGCGTCCAGCCGGAAACCGGGCGCAGATTATTAAAAGAGGAGGTGGTGCGTACAACCCTTACCATGATGCTGACTTGCGGCATGTACGACGGCAGCGGCGAATTTGCCGTACGGGTGGGGCTTCCCAGCAAGAGCGGCGTGGGAGGCGGAATCCTGTCGGTCGTACCGGGCGAGATGGGCATCGGCGTGTACGGGCCCAGCTTAGACAGCAAGGGCAACAGCGTGGCGGGGCAGAAAGTGCTGGAATACATATCCCGCACAGAGAAGCTGCACATCTTGGACCGGTATGCCCGCTAAGGCCGGTCCCCGCGATCCAAAAGGAAAGAGCTAAGAAAGAGAGGGGAACTTATTTATGGATGCATTGGCGAGTATTGTCGGCAGTATCAGCAATTTGATGTACACCTATATCCTGGTCATCCTCCTCATCGGGGCGGGCGTCTGGTTCACCATTCGGACCAAGTTTGTCCAGTTCCGGATGTTTGGGGAGTCTGTCCGGGTGGTTATGGAGAAGCCGGAGCAGGAGGGCGGCGTGTCCTCCTTCCAGGCCCTGATGGTGTCCACCGCCTCCCGCGTGGGCACCGGCAACATCGTGGGCATTGCCACGGCGGTCTGCCTGGGCGGCTACGGCGCGGTGTTTTGGATGTGGGTCATCGCCATTCTTGGCGGCGCCTCCGCGTTTATTGAGAGCACTGTGGCGCAGATTTACAAAAAGAAGCACCCCGACGGCGGCAGCTACGGCGGCCCCGCCTACTACATCGAGGCCGTTCTGCACAGCCGCCCCCTGGCGCTGCTGTTCGCCGTCAGTATGCTGCTGACCTACGCCGGCGGCTTCAACATGCTGGCCTCCTACAACCTCCAGTCCACCTTCAGCGGCTACAGCTTCTATGATCCCCAGGTCAGCCCCTGGATCATCGGCGGCATCCTGGCTGTTGCCGTGGGCTACTGCCTGATGGGCGGCGGCAAGCGCATCGTAAAGTTCACCTCCACGCTGGTGCCCATCATGGGTATCCTGTATGTGCTGGTGGCGCTGTTCGTCACCATTACGCACATCAGCCTGCTGCCCGGCGTGCTGGCTAATATCTTTACCGAGGCCTTCAACTTCAGCGCTATTTTCGGCGGCTTCACCGCTTCCTGCATGATGTATGGCATCAAGCGCGGCCTGTTCTCCAACGAGGCCGGCGTGGGCTCTGCCCCCAATGCCGCCGCGTCCGCCGAGGTCAGCCATCCCGTAAAGCAGGGTCTGGTTCAGATGCTGTCTGTGTTTATCGACACCCTGCTGCTGTGCACCTGCACCGCGCTGATGTGCCTGTGCTCCGGCGTGGTCCCCACCCAGGAGCTGGCCGGCGCCCCCTATGTCCAGGCCGCGCTGCAGAACGCCCTGGGCGGAATCGGCCCCGTCTTTATCACCGTGTCCATGGTGCTGTTTGCCTTTACCACCCTGCTGGGCAACTTCTACTATGTGGATAACCTGCTGATTTACATCATGAAGAAGGTCCCCTCCAAGCAGTTTATGTTTGGCTTCCGCATTGTGGCCTCCCTGGTCATCTTTGTGGGTGCGGGCCTGAGCATGGGTCTGGTCTGGGACCTGGCCGACGTGCTGATGGGCATCATGGCCATTATCAATATCCCGGTCATCTGCATTGTGGGCGGCCCCGCCATCAAGGCGCTGGCCGACTACACCGCCCAGAAGCGGGAGGGCAGGAACCCCGTCTTCAAGAAGTCCTCCATCGGCCTGGACAGCAAGACCGATTATTGGAACTGACTGCCTGAAGCGTTTTAGATTGCCTGCCCGGCTAAGGCCGGGCAGGCAGCTTTATCTACTGAATGAAAAGGAGTGCCTATGTATCCACGTGTGTTGGTGAACCTCCCCCATCTGCGGGAGAATGTAAAGGCGGTAAAAGAGCTGTGCGCCCAGCGGGGCATTCAGATTACAGGAGTTACCAAGGTGTTTTGCGGGGACCCCAGAATTGCCGCAGCCTATCTGGACGGCGGGCTGACCATGCTGGGGGACTCCCGGGTTGAGAACCTGAGGCGGCTGAAGGAGCTGCCAGCAGAGAAATGGCTGATCCGCCCCCCTATGTCCTGCGAGGTGGAGGAGCTGGCGGAGTACGGCGACGCCTCCTTAAACTCAGAGTGGGAGGTGATTCAGGCGGTTGCCGCCTGCGCCGCCCGAAAGGGAAAGCGGCATAAGGTCATTCTCATGGCTGACCTGGGGGACATCCGGGAGGGCTATGTGGACTACGATGAGCTGCTTCGCACCGCCGAACAGGTGGATAAGCTGCCCGGTGCGGAGCTGTATGGCCTGGGGACCAATTTGACCTGCTTCTCCTTCATCCAGCCGGACACGGAAAAGCTGTCGCAGCTGGCCGATTTGGCCCGGCGGGCCGGCGAGGCGGCGGGCCGGACGCTGCCCATTGTCAGCGGGGGCAACTCCGCCACCATCGATTTGATGCTTCGGGGCGGCATCCCCGCCGGGGTAAACGACCTGCGGCTGGGCGAATCCCTGCTCTTCGGCAAGGAGCGGGCCAAATACCAGTACCTGCCCGGCACCCACCGGGACGTGTTTACCATCGAGTGCCAGATCGTGGAGCTCAAGGACAAGCCCTCCCTCCCCTGGGGAGAGGTGGGGGTGGATTCCTACGGCCACCGGCCCACCTTCACCGACCGGGGGCCATGCCGCCGGAAGGCGGTCTGCGCCCTGGGGAAGCAGGACTTCGACCTGGAGACCACCACGCCTGTGGATCCCGGGGTGGTGATGCTGGGGGCCAGCTCAGACCACCTAATGCTGGACGTGACCGACAGCGCCCGGAACTACCGGGTGGGGGATGCCGTCAGCCTTCAGCTGGGCTATTTTTCCACCATGCGGGCCTTTACCTCGAAGTATGTGGAAAAGGTTTATCTGGACCATTGAGGAGAAAAGAGACCGGCGCCCGCCAGGGCGCCGGTTCAAATTTTATTCCTGTTCTGATTTGATTGCACTGATGAGCCGGGGGATCATCTGCTTTTTCCGGCTGACCACCCCCAGCAGGGTGATTACACCGCCCTCGGGCCGGGCGCCGAAGGCCTTGGCCACCAGCTCCTCTGCCCCGGCGCCGGCAGTGAGCAGCTCGGTATTGGAGTTGCGGGCGTCGGTAAACATATAGAAGATGTGGTCCAGCCGCTGCTTTTCCAGGGCCTCGGGCAGATAGGGCCCCACAAGGGCCTGGGCGGCCCTGCGGTTTTTCTCTGTCATGTAGATACCCTGGCCCACGCCGAAGCGCACATCTCCGCTGGTGAAGATTTTATAGTCCCCGTTAAAGACCTCCGCCGCCGTTTTGCCGGATACGTCGCCGCCATGGCCAAACATGGCGTCGGCGTATTCCTCCAGGTCCACACCGGCCAGTTGGGCAAGCTCACGGGCGGCCCGCTCGTCTGTAGGGGTGCAGGTGGGGCTGCGGAACATGAGCGTATCAGACAGAATGGCGGACAGCAGCAGCCCGGCGGTGGTGGCGTCCACCTCCACGCCGTTCTCCCGGTACATCTGGTAGACGATGGTGCAGGTGCAGCCCACAGGGACGTTGCGGAAATAGACCGGGCCCTCGGTTTCTATGGTGCCGATGCGGTGGTGGTCGATGATC
The DNA here is from genome assembly GCA_022794495.1 of Lawsonibacter sp. Taxonomy (GTDB): domain Bacteria; phylum Bacillota; class Clostridia; order Oscillospirales; family Oscillospiraceae; genus Lawsonibacter. The sequence continues at coordinate 3,788 of JAAWEX010000115.1, forward strand.
TCCAGGATCTCAGCCTCATCGATGCCCTCCACCGCCTGGCTCTTCTCGTTGTGGTCCACCAGGATCAGCTGCTTTTTGTGGAGGTTCAGCATGTTCCGGCGGGAAACCACGCCGATATACTTTCCGTCCTCATCCAGCACTGGGAAGTATCGGAAGCGCACGGTAGCCATCACCTTGGTGGCCGATTCCACCGGGGTGTGAAGCGTGAAGGTGAGCAGATTCTCGGTGGACATGAAGTAACGGATGGGTACTGCCTGGCTGATGATCTGTCCGGCCGCATAGGTGCCCATGCTGGTGGTGATGACCATGCAGCCCTTCTCTTCAGCCAGCATACAGATGGTCCGGGGGACCTTCCCGTCGTTGCACACAATGATACAGCCCGCGTCCATCTCCAGGGCGGCCAGCTGGCTCTCGCTTCGGTTGCTGACGATGGCGATGTCGCCGGGAGAGGTGACCTTCTCAATCTGCTCGGCGCTGCCTGCGCCGATAATGACCCGGCCCTCCACCGTTTTGCCGGTCACATCGCCCACCAGGACGGTGCCGTTTAAGATGTCCAAAATATTTTGGTAGCTGGTGCGGGCCTCCCGGAGGGTGTTGGGGTCGATGCCGTCCATGTTGGCGGTGGCCACGTCCTTGACGGTGATGACGCCTTGCAGCTCCTGCTTTCCATCCACGATGCACAGGGTGTCCAGCTCCTGGTCCCGCATGGCCATCCAGGCCCGGCGCAGGCTGAGCTCTCCGTCCACCCCTTCGGCCAGGCGGATATCCACGTCCCGGATGTGGGGGCTGACGTCGGTATACAGCTGGGGGAGGGGGACGTGAAAGTAGTCCAGCACAAACTCGGTCTCCCGGTTGATGAGCCCGGCCCGGCAGGGCTTGCAGGGCTGGGTGGGATCCAGAATGTTTTTCAGGTTGCTGTAGGCGATGGCGGAGCAGATGGAGTCGGTGTCGGGGTTTCGGTGTCCGATGATCTTAATGGCGCGGCGGTTCACTGTCTGATTGCTCATTATTTTCCTCGTTCCTTATTACTTGCCGGGCTTATAGCTGTCCTTCAGGCTGACGGCCCGGTTGAACACCAGGGCTCCCGGCTTGGAGTCTCTGCTGTCGGCGCAGAAGTAGCCCAGGCGGAGGAACTGGAACCGGTCCGCCGGCTGGGCGGAAGACAGGGAGGCCTCCAGCTTGCAGCCCTCCAGCACCTCCAGGGAACCGGGGTTCAGGCACTCTAAAAAGTCCTTGTCGCCGCCGTCTGGGTTCTCGTCGGCAAAAAGGTTGTCGTAAAGCCTCACCTGGGCGTCTACGGCGGTGGCGGCGTCCACCCAGTGGATGGTGGCCCCCTTCACCTTCCGGCCGTCGGTGGGGTCGCCGCCGCGGCTGTCCGGGTCGTACTCGGCGGAAATCTGAGTGACATTGCCCGCCTCGTCGGTCTCATACCCCACGCACTTGATGAGGTAGGCCCCCTTCAGCCGGCACTCCGGTCCGCCGGGGTACAGCCGCTTATACTTGGGCACGGGCTCGGGCAGGAAGTCCTCCGCCTCCACCCACAGCTCCCGGGAGAAATCTACTTCCCGGGTCCCGGCGGAGGGGTCCAGGGGGTTGTTCTCCACGGTGAGCTTCTCGTGCTGGCCGGCGGGGTAGTTGGTGATGACCAGCTTGACAGGCCGCAGCACGGCCATCACCCGCTTGGCGTGGTCGTTCAGATCCTCCCGCAGGCAGTGCTCCAAAAAGCCGTACTCCACGGTGGAGGTGTTTTTGGCCACGCCGATGCGGTCGCAGAAATTCCGGATGGCGGCGGGGGTGTAGCCCCGGCGGCGCAGGCCGCACAGGGTGGGCATACGGGGGTCGTCCCAGCCGGAGACATACTGCTCCTCCACCAGCTTGCGCAGCTTCCGCTTGGACATAACGGTGTAGTTGATGCCCAGCCGGGCAAATTCAATCTGCCGGGGCTTGGACGGTACGTCAGTATTGTTGATGACCCAGTCATACAGGGGCCGGTGGTCCTCATATTCCAGAGAGCAGAGGGAGTGGGTGATCCCCTCCAGGGCGTCCTGAATGGGGTGGGCAAAGTCATACATGGGGAAGATGCACCACTTGGTACCCTGGCGGTGGTGCTCGATATAGCGGATCCGGTAGAGCACCGGGTCTCGCATGTTGAAATTTCCGCTGGCCAGGTCGATTTTGGCCCGGAGGGTGTATTTGCCCTCGGGGAACTCCCCGTTTTTCATCCGCTCAAACAGGTTCAGGCTCTCCTCAATGGGCCGGTCCCGCCAGGGGGAGCGGGCGGGGGTATTTACGTCTCCCCGGTACTCCCGGAACTGCTCCGGGGTGAGCTCGCAGACGTAGGCCAGCCCCCGTTTGATAAGGCCGATGGCCAGCTCATAGGTCTTTTCAAAGTAGTCGCTGCCATAGAAGAACCGGTCCCCCCAGTCGAAGCCCAGCCAGTGGATGTCCTCCTTGATGGCGTCCACAAACTCGGTGTCCTCC
>JAAWEX010000116.1 GCA_022794495.1 Lawsonibacter sp.
ACTACGCCCAGGACCCGGAGCACCCCTACGGCTGCGGGGCGGACATGCCCGACGCAGTGTGTCCCGTCTGCGGCACCAAGTACATGAAGGACGGCTTCAATATCCCCTTTGAGACCTTTCTGGGCTTTGGGGGGGACAAGGTGCCCGACATCGACCTGAACTTCTCCGGCGAGTACCAGTCCAGCGCCCACAAATACACCTTTGAGCTCTTCGGGCAGACCCACGTTTTTCGGGCGGGGACAATCGGCACGGTGGCGGAGAAGACCGCCTTCGGCTATGTGAAGAAGTATTTGGAGGAGAAGGGCAAGGTGGCTTCCAAGGCGGAGGAGAACCGGCTGGCCATTGGCTGCACCGGCGTGAAGCGCACCACCGGCCAGCACCCCGGGGGCATGGTCGTGATTCCCCAGGACAAGGAAATTTACGACTTCTGCCCCGTCCAGCACCCCGCCGACGACCCCAACAGCGACATTATCACCACCCACTTTGAATATCATTCCATGGAGTCCAACCTCCTTAAGCTGGATATGCTGGGCCACGATGATCCCACCATGATCCGTATGCTGGAGGACCTCACCGGAGTGAATGCCCGGGAGATTCCCCTGGACGACCCGGACACCATGTCCCTGTTCTCCTCGTCCAAGGCCCTAGGCTATGAGGACGACAAGGTCCTCGGCCCCACCGGCGGCACCGCCATTCCGGAATTCGGCACCTCCTTTGTCCGGGGGATGCTGGAGGAGACCCAGCCCAACCAGTTCGATATCCTGGTGCGGCTGTCCGGCTTCTCCCACGGCACCGATGTATGGCTGGGCAACGCCCGGGATTTGATCCTCCAGCAGGGCATCCCTGTGGGCCAGGCCATCGGCTGCCGGGACGACATCATGCTGTTTCTCATCTCCAAGGGGATGGACCCCAAGCGGTCCTTTAAAATCATGGAGGCCGTCCGAAAGGGCCGGGGCCTGCCCGACGGAGCGGAGGAGGAGATGAAGGCCGCCGGCGTGCCCGACTGGTACATCGGCTCCTGCAAGAAGATTGCCTACCTGTTCCCCAAGGCCCACGCCGTGGCCTATGTGATGATGGCCTTCCGCATCGCCTGGTTCAAGGTTCACCGCCCCCTGGCCTTTTACGCCGCCTACTTCTCTATCCGGGCCAAGGCCTTCGACGAGGCCTACATGTGCCGGGGGATGGACGTGTGTCAGAAGAAGATGCGGGAGATTGTGGCCAAGGACAAGGACGCCACCGCCGTGGAGCAGGACATGCTCACCACCCTGGAGGTGTGCTACGAGTTCTACCTGCGGGGCTTCCAGTTCGACCGGATGGATGTGTACCAGTCCCAGGCCATCCACTTTACGGTGGACGAGGAGCGGGGCACCCTGCGGCCCCCCTTCGTGTCGGTGGCGGGGCTGGGGGAGACAGCCGCCATCTCCCTGGCCGAGCAGCGGCAGGGGAAGCAGTTTATCTCCATTGAGGAGGTCTCCGCCGCCTGCCCCAAGGTGTCCAAGACCCACATCCAGCTGCTGAAGGAAGCCGGGGCCTTCGGCGACCTGCCCGAGACCAGTCAGATGGATTTGTTTTCTATGTTTGGATAAAAACAGACGGGCGGCTGTCCAATCGAGGACAGCCGCCCGGTTTTTTTGGATATTTATTTGACTGTCAGAGTGTAAGTATCTATACCTGGAATGAGGGAAAGGAAGGAGTGGACCACGGTTTTTGCGTTTTCGTCAGCGCTGGACAAAAGCCCCATATCAATGGCTCTCTGCTCCATACCATCTTTTTGTGAGGCGACAAAGTCGTTGTAGTTTTCAATCGTTATTTTGTTGAATACACTATCTTTTTCGTCAAAAACGCGGATATTGTCCTCGAATATTTCATGGGAAGTAATTTCGCTTTTTGGAAGAACAACCGTGATTTTGTGAGCATTTTCATCCACATCAATTTGAACATCCTTCAAATTTACTCCAGCCTTAATACGGCCATCATATGCCAGCAGAAAGCTTTTTGTGGTAAAAGGCAGATTGATATTCCATTTGTGGACTGATACTTGGTTCCGGTTTTCGTATTTATCTGCGTTGGTGTAAAGATATTCTACAGTAACTAGCTCCCCCAGGGAATTGAGCTGCTCGTTAACTGTATCACTGGTAATGACTGGGTCCGCTTCTTTGATGATACTATTCGATTTGTCTTCTGGAGTTAGTTCCATGTCGCGGTACATTTCGAGCCGCTGCTCAATTTCTTTTTGGTGCTGGTAAGACGAGTACGTTCCCCACAGCAAGCCTATTACACATAAACTCAATAGAATGATAACGTAAATTGGTTTAACCTTTTGCACCAGTTTTCCGGCATTTTTCTTGGCATCCATCTTATTCATTATAAATACCTCCTGTTTTTTATGGCTCGCAGGGGCGTTTTGGCCCCTGCGGCCAAGATAAAACAAAAACGCTGTGCAGGTGCAAAGCCTACACAGCAAAGAAAAATCTTTGGCAACACGGTCACATGAGTAACACAACAAACCCCCTTTACAAAAAGAGAGGCCTGTCGTATAATAAAACTCATGCGGCACGGCCGATATCGGCCGCTGTGTAGGTGGTGGAATCACCTATGCAGGCTCTGCAGGTGCGGGAACACCTAAGGAGCTGCTGCATTTTTGTTTCAATTTAATTATAGCAGAGATCGACAATATATGCAAGCTTTTTAACTGAGGAAGTGTGATAGAGGAATAGAGCGAAAATTTAGGAAAATTTTAAAGAAATATCCCTTGACTGTCAAGGGGCAAGTGAGTAAAGTAGGAGAGGTAAGAAAAGGCTAAGAAATTGGGGGTTGATTCCAATGGCTTATAACGGCAGACGGATGAACGCAGGACGTTCCCGCCGGCGCGGCAACGAGGTTCTGGCCCAGACCATGGCCCGTGTGCTGCTGTTCCCGGCGCTGCTGCTCTACCTGGAGCTGGTGCTCCACATCCATATGAAGATGTCTCTGGCCTATCTGCCGGTCTATCTGCTTTTTTCTCTGGCGGGGGGCTTTTTCCTCTCCGCGCTGGCCATGCCCTGGCGCAGGCTGGGCAACAGCCTGACAGCTAAAATTTTAGCGTTTCTCATCAGCCTGCTGTTTGTGGTAGAGATGATCGCCAAGACCATCCTCCAGACCTACTACGGCCCCAGCATCCTGAAGACGGCGGCGGGCAACCATCTCACCGACTACGCCAGTGTGATTGTCTCCACCGTCCTGTCCAAGCTCCCCGTTATCATTGTATTTCTCCTGCCCTCCATTCTGCTGATCATATTCGGCACCCGTATGCTGGGCTTCAGCCGGCTGGATATCCGTTTTGCCGGGCTGGTGCTGGGGGCCTGCGTGGTGTTCCACATCCTGGGCCTGGGGGCGATTCACCTGCCCTGGAAAGGGGACATGGTGCCCGCCGCACTGTATAAGATGGACACCAATTTAGACGACCAGGTGGAGCAGCTTGGTCTGTGCACAATGCTCCGGCTGGACGTTAAGCATGTATTTTTCCCGCCCAAGGCCGACCTGGACGCGGATTTCAACGATATCAGCGGGCTGAATCCGGGGGGCAGCCAGCCCTCTTCCAGCGGTGAGCCCACCGAGCCGGACCCCAACCCGGTGGTGGACACCTCTCCCAATGTGATGGATGTTGACCTGGCCGCCCTGGCGGAGAGCGGGAAGGATGACAATATCAAGTGGCTGGCCAACTATTTCAACAGCGTAACCCCTACCCGAAAGAACGAGTATACCGGTATGTTTAAGGGCTACAACGTGATTTTCCTCACGCTGGAGGGCTTCTCAGGCTACGCCATCGACAAGGACCTTACCCCCACCCTCTACAAGCTGACCCACGAGGGCTTTGTCTTCAACAACTTCTATACTGCCCTCCACTTCACCAGCACCTCGGGGGGCGAGTGCCAGAACCTGCTGGGCCTCTACCCCAAGAACGGCAACCCGGCCACCCTGCCCCGCACCGGCGACCTGGGCACCAACACCTATTTCTCCCTGGCCCGGCAGCTGGGCCGGGAGGGCTACCTGGTCCAGGGCTACCACGCCAATACCAACATGTACAACCGGGAGAACTCCCACCCCAACCTGGGCTACGACTGGCATCAGTTCGGCGTGAAGCAGGAAAAAACCACTGAGTGGGGCAAGCTCAGCAATTTTGAGGGCCTGCAGGTGGGCGACAACGGCAAGCTCCTCTGGCCCCAGATGGATAAGCACACGGTTCAGGCCAGCATCGACAACTATCTGAACAGCGACAAGCCCTTCCATGTCTACTACCTCACCATCAGCGGCCACATGCCCTACTCCAACAACCGGGTCCCCAAGCAGTACCGGGATATTCTGGATCCCCTGCCCTACAGCGATACCACCAAGAACTATATCGGCACCTGCATCGAGGTGGACCGGGCCCTGGAGTACCTGATCCAGCGGCTGGACCAGGCAGGCAAGCTGGACAAAACCCTCATCGTGGCCGCCCCCGACCACATCCCCTACTTTGACGTGGCCACCCTGGAGGAGCTGGCCGGAGAGAAGTTTGGCAGCTCCGACGACCTGGAGTACCTGAAGGAGAGCAGCATTAATTTCGACGTATACAAAAACTCCCTCATCCTGTGGACGGCCAGCATGGAGGAGCCGGTCCAGGTGGATAAGGTCTGCTGTCAGGTGGATATCCTGCCCACTCTGTCCAACCTGCTGGGCCTGGAGTACGACTCCCGGATGCTGGACGGCTCCGACATCCTCTCCGACAGCGAGGGTCTGGTGGTGTTTACTTCCACATGCTGGATGTCTGACCGGGGCTTCTATAACCGCTTTACCAAGGAGTTTACCCCTGCCGAGGGGGTCTCCATGACCGCCGAGGAGCAGGAGAGCTACGTGTCCGCGATGAAGAAGCTGGTGGGCTACAAGCTGGAATCCACCGCCAGGATTGTAGAGAACAACTTCTACAATGTAGTATTTGGGGAGTAGGGATGATCGTGATGCGCCCCATCCCTGGGGCGTGCCCGAATGGCGCATTTTATCACGTAGGGGGCGGGCTCTGTCCCGCCCCGCTTTTCTGGAAACGCTCCTGTTTCTAGAGACGGGCCGGGTCGGAGCCCGGCCCCTACATAAAATCTTCCAATAGACATTCCCCGTCCCTATAAAGTGTTGCTTTTTTTCAAAACAGTGCTATAATAGAGATAACCTCAACTGGGCAGACTGAAAAAACTGCCCGACCTGAAAGGAGCGTCTGATTATGAGCTTTGATCCCTGCGAATTTGACCGCGGCTATGCCTCCAGCATGGGAGATACCTTGGGACAGTACACCGCCAAGACCTTTTTGTGGATGGTGCTGGGCCTGCTGGTCACCTTTGGGGTGGCGGTGGGCTGCTGGGTTACCGGTGCGATTTTCTTCATTGTGCGGGCCTTCAGCTATGTCCATCTGGTGGTGCTGATCGCAACCCTGGTGCTGGCCTTCACCATGGCTCACCGTATCGAGAAAATGCGGGTGGGCACGGCCATCGCTATGTTTGTGACCTTTTCCGCCCTGTTCGGCGTTACACTGTCCATCTATCTGCTGGTGTATGAGGTGTCCAGTCTGGTGCTGTGCTTTGGGGCCACCGCCCTGTACTTCGGCGCGCTGGCGGCCTATGGCTACCTGACCAAGCGGGACCTGTCCAATGTCTGGACTATCCTCATATCTGGCACCATTTTCCTGGTCATTTTCGGTCTGCTGTCCATGTTCATCCCCAGTCTGGCGATGTTTGACCGGGTGATCTGCCTTGTGGGAATTGCCGTTTTCCTGGGCTGGACCGCCTACGACACACAAAAGATCAAGGCCTTTTACAACTACTACGCCTCCTCTCCTGAGATGCTGGCCAAGGCCTCTATCTTCTCCGCCCTCCAGCTCTATCTGGACTTTGTCAACCTGTTCCTGTATCTCCTGCGCTTCCTGGGCAACAAGAGACGCTGAGCAAACAGGTACAGCGGCCGCTCCGAACTGGGGCGGCCGCTGTTTTCCGTTTATTTGGCGTCGGGATCGTAGGCGGGGGCTTCTACATTGGTGGCGGGGCGCTGCTCCTCCTTGGGCAGCTTCCCGGGCAGCTCCTCCACGTAGTAGGGCTCCACAGCGGCGAGGTCCTCGTCGTCCGGGACCGGCACCCCTCCGGACATAACGTGGCGGACAGCCGGGTCCTCAGTCCCTACATCGGCGGTGGCCCGCTGGCCCACCTGGACGTAGATGGCGTCGTCATCGGGGTCCAGCTCTGC
>JAAWEX010000117.1 GCA_022794495.1 Lawsonibacter sp.
CGGCGGGGGCGGTGTAAACCACCGCCTGCACCAGCCGCCCGCAGCGCACCTGCTTCAATATCTTAGGCATGAGCCGCCCCCAGCTTGTCCAACGCTTTATCCGCTAAACGCCAATCATTGATGGGGAGTACCTCCGTCCCGGCGTGCATAATGCGCAACTGGTCGTCACTGAGCTTTCCTCCGCTGGCCGCGACCACAGCCGCCCAGCAACCTAGGCCGTTCTTTTTCCGATAGGCTTTCAGCCTCTCCATGATTTCCCGTTTTTCATTTGCTTTCGGCCCCCTGAGCCCAATTTTCTTCTGTCTCAACTCCCCTTTATCTTCTGACTGTTTCCCTGTCTGCGGATTTTGCTCCGCTTCAGGTTGCTCCAGGCCGCCCGACAGCGGCAGCTCCATCACTGCAGTTAAGGTATTTATCGCGTCTAACAGCGAAATTCCCTCCGCTATGTAACTCAGCAGCAATAATTTTGCTCTGGTTGTGCAGTCTGGAATTAACTGCCCACAGCAGGGACAGGGCTCGCCAGGTTTCAGTATTCTCATGTCGTTCCTCCAATCTTTAGTTGCTCTGGACAAGTCTCTGTTACCGACACCACTCGGACATCGCCGATATGTTCCAAGGCCATGGCCACCTGTTCCTTCACACCGATGGCCTGGCCGGCGGGACGGTCTACTTGGAGAAAAACATTAAGCATCAAACCGCCTCCTATTATTAAAAACTCCTGCCAATCCGAATACAGACTGACAGGAGCGTTCTATTTACCAGCCCCGGTTCTCCGGGGCCAAATTGTAGTCAATGGCCCCCTCCAGGTAATCCCGGAAATCCTCGTCGTAGAAAATGGCTTTCAGCGTGGAGCAGTCGTCCAGGTTGTACTCCTCCATGATCTTGAGGCGTTCATCCTCCAGCACCACCCCGAACTCCTTCTCAAGGAAGCGGTACAGCTGGGAAAGAATAGCGTTGTTGCTCATGCTGAACTTGCTGGACATCAGGTTTAGTTTGTCCGAGGCCGTGCGCATCCACCGCTTCATGTAGTCCCGGCCCGGGGGCTGGGCGGCCGGTTCGGCGTCCTTCGGCGGAGGAGACGGGAGTGCGGATACTGGAAAGGCGAAGGGGGCTGTTACCGCATCCTCCAGCGCCGTCACCCGGTCCTTGATTTCCCGGAGCTCACCAGCGACGGCCTCCCGGACGGCTGCGGCCAGGTGTGCCGTTGCCGCTGTGTTGAGATAAGCGCCCTGCTTTCGGATGGCGGGCAGCACCTCCGAGGTCACCCAGCGTTTGAACTCTTTCGCCTTGGGCAGCTTGCTGGAGAAAATCAGGCTGTACACACCGCTCTCGTTAATGATGGTCAACCCACGATTTGGAATCTCCCCATTTACAAAATCGAATGGAAATGCTGTCTTGGGAAGATGATTTTCAATGGTCGCGATTTCCGATCTTTGAATAATCCGCTTGTCCGCATTGTCAACATGTGTAGACAGTGCATCTTTTGTGTTCTTATACCCAAGCGCCTGTGCTACATCCCGACCCACCAGCCACGGCTCGCCGTTGATTACGATGGTACGTACTTTCCCAAATTCAGGATTATTGAAAATCTGTAATTCGTTCATATGTATTTCTCCTTTAAATTCATGCTACTGTCTCCTGTCTCATCTTCTGGCAGCGAATACTCCACCGGATCAGCTTCAGCATAGCTTCATGGTACAGCTTCGAGTCCAGGACGGGCCGGAGCTCTTTTTGCCAAAATCGAATCCGTTCTACCCACTCCCCATCCTTGGGGGCAAATGTGAGGGCACGCTGGGTTTCTTCATCGAAGCTGTCAAATACATCCCGAACGGGACTCCATTTCTTTTGATAGAATAGACATCCCTCCGGAGTAGCGCCCCAATACCCCAAATTGACTATTGGAATATCGCGTATCTTCTTGACCTGAAGGCTATCGTTCTTTGCCGCTCGATGAATCGCACAAAACAGGTCCACGGTACTTTTTATCTCTCTAACAATATTCCACATTTTCTAAAACCTCCTGTTGATTTTCACCGGGAAGTGTGGCATAATCAGATTTACCAGACCTCCGGGTGTGGTAACCATAAGCAGGGTACTTCTTTTGCGGGGAGGCCCTGCTTATTCTATGTCAGCCGCCAACTTTTTTACTCCGAGCCGAATCGCTTCTGCTTTCTCCACATGCTTGAGTTCGCAGTATTTTTTTAGAATTTGACTGGACTCACGATCCAATCGCACGGTAACGCGTTCCTGCTTTGGGTTATCCGTTGGACGGCCTGTCCGCGGCGACATTTCATCACCTCACTTTTGTCAGCCATAAATCTATTATAACTTATGTCCGCCAAAAGTCAATAGGGTTACGAAAACTTTTCCTCCGCCGCAAGCAAACAAACCGGCCAGTAACGGACATCATCCCAGACCTCATCTGACACAACAAGATCCAGAATCGGAATGGTTTTGTTTCTATCCACATAACCCACGACCGGGATTTCTCGATCATTGATCGTCACTGTCTTCATTGAATGCACTTCTCCTTTTGTTGTCCTGATAGACGGTATCCTTGGCCCAGGCGGGCAGGAACCGCTCCAGCAGCCAGGTTTTCAGCTTGTTCATTGGCCCCTCCTCTTCCACACCGGCTCCATCGCATAGCGCACCGCGTCGATGCTGTGGTTGGCCGCGTCGGGATAGCCCTCCAGCACCTCGCCGGTCTTGGGGTCCCGCTCGTACTCGTATTCACTGAACTCTTTGGCCGTCTCCGGGCACCGGGCCGGGTCGATGACGATGGCCGCCAGCGATTGCAGCCACTTGATCCCGTAGGCCACGCTCCCCGGCCCCTTTTGGGCCTCCCGCATCCGGAACCCGTAGGCCCGGAAGTCGGCCACGTTCCGGTCGCCCCCGCTGCCGGGGTCGGCCAGGATCAGGTCGTCCATGTGGTGGCGGAGCTTCTCCGCCCAGGCCCCGTTGGACTGCCGGTTGCCCCGGAACTCCTCGTAGATGTACAGGGTCCGGGCCCCGCTGTCGTAGGAGCAGGCGGCAAAGTGGTTGGGGTCGGGATACCAGCCCCAGTCCTGCCCAAAATATCGGTAGTCGAACGTTTTGATCTGCTTGTCCGTGATGGGCTCAATGCGCAGGTTCTCAAATACCGCCGTTCCGCTTCCCACCACCTCGCCCAGATACTCGTGGCGGTACGCGGTCTCATTGGTCTCCCGGAGGTGTCTGGCGTCGCTCAGAAAACGGCCGCCCAGCCACGCCTCCGGCGTAGTCAGGTAGGTGCTGTGGTGGACCATACGGCCCACTTTGGGCTCCAGCACATACTTGTTTGCCCAGTTCCGGGCCATTGCGGGCGGGTTGAATGACTTGAAGCAGAAGGAGTAGGGCCCGCCCCGGAACAGGGACTGCTCCACATTCCGCACCTGCTCGGGGCCGTCGAACTGGTCCAGCTCCTCGAACCAGGCCAGGCCGATGTATCCGAAGGGCGCCTTGATGGACTTCAGCTTTCCCGGATCATCTAAGCCAAAGAATAGGATTTTCTGCCCAGTGGGCAGGTAAACGCACTCCATGGGGCTGACCGTGCATTTGAACCGGCTGGACAGCCCCAATTCGGCGATGGCCCAGCAGATCTGAGCGTATACGGAGGTGCGCAGGGTGTTGCCCACCCTCCGCATGACCACGGCGTGGCATTCCGGGTGCTTCAGCAGTTCCAGAACCAGTTCCAGCGAGAGGTAGGACGATTTGGCGCTGCCGCGCCCGCCCTTCTCCACCAGCTCGTTGATCCCGCCGGACTTCACAGCGCGGTGGGACGCGGCGAATACCGGGGAAACGAGCTCGGACAGCTTACAGGTCGTCAATGATCTGCACACCTCCCCCGTCAGCCGAGGCAGACTCCAGCGCATCCCGCTGGCCCAGATACTGCTTGCCCAGCCAGATGGCCATGCTGGCGTTCTTCGTCGCAAGATCAAACTGGCTTCGGCGGAGGGATATTTTACCCGCACCCCGCTTTTGTTCAAAAACTTCGGAAAAACCCATTCTGTAAGTGCGCTTGCACCAGCGTTCCAAAGTCTTATCAGTCACATCAAAAAAGCAGCAGACCTCTTTCTTGGTGCATTGGAGGCCGCACAGCTTTTCAAAATCCCTCTGGCTGATTTCTTTCATTGGCCTCCCCATACACGCTCACCTCCGGCCGAGCCATTGTTTATCAATTTCTCCGGCGATATGCGCCATCATGACCGGGGGCACGCTCATACCGCAGACATACTGCACGGACTCCCCCATGAAGTCATAGTCCTGGGGAAAGGTCTGGATATTGATATAATCCCGGTCTGACAAAAACAGCCTGTCACACATCCTAAAATGGCTCCCGCTGGACACCACCGTAGACGCCACTCGGTTGTCCGCCTCAATGCTGTTGTTGAATCCGCTCTCTTTTCCCCGTATTCGCAGCGCAATATCACCGATACAGGTATCCGACGCTCTTCGGTGCTTCAGCAGTTCGGAATAAACGCCCTGCTTTGCAAAGGGCTTTCCCCTCTCGCTCCGAACCTCCCCAAACAAAATTGGGCGCTCCGAAAAGCTCAGTTTCAGCTTTGGATAGGAGAAATCCTTTCGGCATGCGATAAAAAACACCCGCTCCCGCCGCTGCGGCACGCCCATGGTGGCGGCGTTCAAACGGAAAATCTGCACGTCATACCCTGCGGCGTCAAACTCCTTCAGAATTTGATTGACATAGCCCTTGGCGTTCCCCAACAGGATGCCTTTGACGTTTTCCGCTACGACCACCTTGGGGTTCAGCCGCCGGGCCACCTCGATAAACCAGAAGAACAGGCGTCCAAACGCTGCTTTTTTTGGCCTTCTCTGAACACTTTTTCTCTGTTCCAGCCCTTTTCCCGCTCCCCGGCGGTGGAGAACACAGAACAGGGCGGAGATCCGTCCAAAATGTCCAGCTGCCTCAGCGCCTCCGGCAGACTGCTAAGCTGCAGTTTTGAGAAATCCCGTATGTCCATCAAAAAACTGTATTCGGGATGATGGTTTCTCTGATAGAGCTTCATCATCCGGGGATCTATCTCGCAATTGCCTACAACGGTATATCCCGCCAGCTTATATCCCATTGTGGACCCGCCGCCGCAAGAGAAGCAGGAAAAAACGGTATGTCCATTCTTTGGCGCCTGTTCCAGGTCAGAAAGCGACCATTTCCACGGATATAGACGCTCAGTCATTGAACCAGAATCCGCACTTGGGGCACTGGCAGCTGAACTTCTCGTCTCCAAAGGCCTCCGGGGCATACTCCACGTTCTCGCCGCCTACGCCCGTATCTGCCTCCGGCTCCCCCTCGTCAATGCCGATCCCCCAGTCCAGCTCCAGGCTCCCGAAGTCAAGCCCCTCCAGCTCTCCGGCCAGAAGGTCCAGGTCCCAACCAGCCAGCTCGGCAGTCTTATTGTCCAGCAGTCGGTATTTCCGCTTCTGCTCCTCAGAGAGCCCAGCCTTTACGATAACCTCGGCCTCTTTCCGCTTCAGCTTCTTCAGCGCCTGATACCGGGTGTGCCCCGCCAGGATCACGCCGTCCTCGTCCACGACGATGGGAGCGACATAGGTACACTGCTGGATACTCTCCATCACCGAGCCAACCGCCGGATCGTTGCGCCGGGGGTTTCGCTCATATGGTCGGATCTCCGACAGCTTCATTATCACCAACTGCATTTCCATTGTCCGCCGCTCCTTTTCGTGGTGTGCCCAACGTGAGTACCTGGGACGGTTAGGCTTTTAATCACTGTATCATATCGAAAGAGACACGATGACCAAAATTGTTGTACATGAAGATCAATTCTTTTTCCGCCCACACAGATAATCAAGAGGCACTCCAAAATAATCAGCCAGCACTGCAGCGGTTTCAAGGCTTGGTATCCGCTTCCCCTGCTCATAGTTGGCCACTGTCGTTTTGCTCAGCTGGCAAAAATCCGCCGCCACCTGCTGGCTGACGCCCTTCTGGGCCCGCAGCTTCCGCAGCCGCCGAGAAAATTCACTGTCCATAACCGCCTCCTTCCATAATCCCAAGCGCTTGTGACTCTATGCTCATCCGATTTCCTCCACGCAGCGGTAAATCCCTGTATTTCTTCGCCCTGGCCCGGATAGCAGCCATCATAGCGTTTTGCCCGGCGGCCTTTTCCCTCAGAGCTGCCATAGCGTCCTGCTCCACGGTATCCTCGGCCACCAGGTAGATCACGCTGGTGGTAGCGGAC
>JAAWEX010000118.1 GCA_022794495.1 Lawsonibacter sp.
TGAATCGTTGGGGAACATACGGAGCAGCTCAGCCGAAACAAAATGTTCTGAGCAAGATTTGTCATGCGATACTGAGTACCAAAACGGTAGTCGAGTTCACCCAAAGCGGATCTCCGTTCCCGGATAGGCGATGCCGCACTCCATACGCCCGCTGTCCTTTTCGGACTGATGCAACTTGGCCTCTGCCAAGTCCTCTTCCAGCTGTTTCAGCTTCAGTTCGGATACCGACATCTTCATCCGGAGTTTGCCCATCAGGCTGGACTTGGCCGGGCTGTCCGGCTGTTCCTCCAGCTTTTCCAGTTCCAGGGCCTGTTTTTTCATTTTTTCCCGCACGTAATCCCGCTCGAAGTTCAGGCAGGGCGTGCCGCCCAGGGAAATGGCGGTCTTGCACTCCGACTTGGCGCCGATGGCGCTGGCGCTGATCTTTTTGGCGGCCCAGACCCGCCCACCCATGATGTTCCCCCGTCCGGAGCGGACGTGGATCTCCCCGCCGCAGAAAATCCTGCCGTTGACAATGCAGTCGGTCTGGAGATTCTCCTTGACGGAAATGATGGCGTTTTCAATATATTTGGAAAAGACGCAACGGGACGCCCGGATGACGGTGGTGCCGTCTCCCAGGATCCCTTTGACTACCGTCAAATCGCCGCCGGCCTCAATGGTGCTGCCGGCCTCCACCACGCCGCCTACCCAGATGTTCCCCATGGCCTTGACGGAGAAGCCGCTGAGCACGTCGCCTTTGATATTGACGTCCCCTACGAACTTGATGTTTCCAGTGGAAAAATCCACATCGCCGTCAATATCCCAGACCGGCTTCACCTGGAACACCCGGCCGGTGAATTCCACATGGCCTCCGATGGAGGCCACCAAGGCGTCCCCGTCCTCGCTGATCTCCGTATTCCGGCCCTTGGGGAGGGGTACGGGCTTTCCGCTCTTGGCGGGAATCTCCTGATCCAGCACCGTCCGGCCCGGTTCGCCGTCGGTGGGACGGATCAGACGGCAGATCTCCTGGCCCTCTTGTACGTTGCAGATCAGGTTCAGGGCGGTATAATCCACCTGGCCAAACTCATCCACCGTCAGGACCCGTTCCAGCACCCGGGGCACATAGTCCACGATGTTGCCGTTCCGCCCGTCAAAGGCAGGGGTCCCCTTTGCTACCAGGTACAGGTTAAAATACCGATCCCGCTCGTGGGACAGGCGGTCCAGCAGGGGCATATCCAGGCCGTAACAGATGCCCTGGGCCTCCAGGTTTTGGTAAAGCATATCCCGGGACAGATCTGCCCCCGCCCCCACCGGCGGAAAAACCACCAACCAGGCGTACAGCTTGTCGGAGGAGAGGAAAAACCAGGTGCGGGCGTCCAGCACCAGAGCCTCTTCTTCCTCGCCCTCCGCTTTTTTCTTGCTGTGCTTGCCCCGGCTTCTGCCCTTTGCCGTTTTCAGACGGGAGGCGCAAACGTTTTTCAGTGAAGACTGCAGGCGGTTTTTCTCCTTTGCAATCATCTCCGGCGGCAGGACGCCGTCCTCATCCATACAGAGATGGGGTGGGGGGATATGGGTGCCCGTTTCGCTTTGATAGAGTTTGTAAAGCTGGCGGATTGGATGCTCCATCGGCACCTCCAGTAGGGAGGGATCGCTGGGGATTTCCTCCTGGGTTTCCTGGATCTCCTGCGGGCTGTATTCCTCTTCTGGGAGAAGTTCCTCTTTCGGCGTGTCCTGGGCCTTGGAGCCAAACAGGAAGGATGTAATCTTATCTTTAATTGACATTCTGCGGCGCCTCCATTCCGCCTTGGTTCGACAATACTATATCGTCGGCGCAGTAAAGAATCCTTTGGGTTCTTTTCAGCGCGACGCTGTGTAACAGGGCTCCAGACCATATATGCGGCCCTTTGCGTCTGCCTTTATAGAAAACGCATGGGCGCAATGCGCATCGGCAGATCATAGGCCTGCCGGTTGAAAAGGAGCAAATGTCCCTTTACAACTGCGTTGACTACATTATACGCGGTCTCCGGCCTGTTCCCGCCGGGAGAGGTGGTGGCCGCTCTGCTGGGCCGGGGGAGCGGCGCGGCGGCCTCCATTGTCCTCTACGCCCGTCTGCCCCGGCTGTGCGGCTGTCTGCTGGCGGGGGCGGCTCTGGCCTGCGCGGGGGTGATTATTCAGGGGGTGCTGAGCAACCCCCTGGCCGCGCCCAATGTGATTGGGGTCAACTCCGGGGCGGGGCTGGCCACCGCTCTGTGCTGCGCCCTGGCCCCCGGGGCCGTCCAGATCACCCCTATTGCCGCCTTTCTGGGGGCGCTGGCGGGGGTGCTGCTGGTGCTGTTTATTGCCGAGCGGGCGGGAGCCGCCCGAATCACCCTGGTGCTGGCCGGGGTGGCCATGTCCAGCATCTTCGGCGCGGGCATCGACGCGGTGATCGCCTTTGTCCCCGACGCCCTTAGCGGATACACCGACTTCCGGGTGGGCGGGGTGAAAAATCTGTCCATGGCCCGGCTGGCTCCGGCCTTTTGGGTGATTCTCGCTGCTTTGGTGGTCGCGCTGTCCCTGTCCAACGAGCTGGACCTGCTCCTGCTGGGCCGGGAGACCGCCCAGAGCCTGGGCCTGCCCGCCAAGTGGCTGCGGCTGGCCCTGCTCATGGTGGCGGCGGCTCTGGCGGGGGCGGCGGTGAGCTTCGCCGGCCTGCTGGGCTTTGTGGGGCTGCTGGTGCCTCATATCATGCGCCGGGCGGTGGGGGAGGACAGCTTTCCCCTGCTCCTCGCCTCCGCCCTGGGGGGAGGTCTGCTGCTCACCTCCTGCGACCTGGCCTCCCGGCTCATCTTCGCCCCCTTCGAGCTGCCGCTGGGGGTGGTGCTGTCTTTGGCGGGGGGCCCCTTCTTTATCTGGCTGCTGCTGAAACAGCGGAGAGGGGGCGGCGGTCTGTGATTGAGGTGAAAAATCTCCAGGCGGGCTACCCCGGGCGTCCGGTGCTGAAGGGCGTAGACCTGGAGCTCCGCCCTGGCGAGGTGCTGGCCGTCCTGGGCCCCAACGGCTGCGGCAAGAGCACCCTCCTGCGGACAGTGAATGGGCTGCTGCCCGGGTGGGGCGGGGAGGTGCTGGTGGACGGCGTCCCCCTGGGAGAGCTGCCGGCCAGAAGGATTGCCCAGAAGATTGCCTACCTGCCCCAGTCCCGGTCCGTCCCCAATATCACCGCCGGACGGATGGTCCTCCACGGCCGCTTCCCCTATTTGTCCTATCCCCGGCGCTACCGGCGGGAGGACTATGAGATGGTGGAGCGGGCCCTGGACTGGGTGGGGGCGGCGGAGCTCTCCCCCCGGCCTATGCCGGAGCTGTCCGGCGGTCAGCGGCAGAAGGTCTACCTGGCCATGGCGCTGGCCCAGGACACGGAGACCATCCTTATGGACGAGCCCACCACCTATCTGGATGTGGGCTGTCAGCTGGAGGTGATGGTTCTGGCCCGCCGCCTGGCGGAGGAGGGCCGGGCGGTGGTGATGGTTCTCCACGATCTGACGCTGGCGCTGCGCTGCGCCCACCGGGCCGCTCTGATCAGCGGGGGGCGGGTCTGCCAGACGGGTACGCCGGAGGAGCTGTATCGGGGGGAGGCCCTGGAGCGGGTTATGAGGGTCTCTCTGGGCCGCGTGGAGACAGGCGGGGGCTGGCGGTACTTTTATCAGTGAAGGGCATTCCTGTAATAAACGCTAAAAGGGGTTGGTCAAAGGGACTGGAATGGTGTAAAATGTCTCTTGACAACCCGGTCCGGCCCGAGTAAAATGATTGGCGAAATGAAAAAAAGCCCGCAAAATGCGGGGAGTTCTCCTAAAAATAACAGAAAACACATACGGACTGTCTTTTGACAGGAGCTAGTGGAAGGAGAGGACATATGCACACATTTGAAACAAAAATTCAGGAGCTGAAGACCTCTGTGCTCACCGAGGTGGCCCGTTTGGCCTGGGAGGACCGGCTCCAGGCCGGCATTCTGGACGTGCCTGAGAAGATCATCCCCGGTCCCGAGGCCAGCCTGCGCTGCTGCATCTACAAGGAGCGGGCCATTATTAACAGCCGGGTGAAGATGGCCATGGGAGGCGACAAGAGCAACCCCAGTGTGGTAGAGGTCCTGCCCATCGCCTGCGACGAGTGCCCTGTCACGGAGATGACGGTGAGCGCCTCCTGCCGGGGCTGTCTGGCTACCCGCTGTGTCCACGCCTGCCCCAAGGATGCCATCAGCATTGTCAACCACCGGGCCACCATCGACCACAGCAAGTGCATCACCTGCGGCAAGTGTGTCAGCGCCTGCCAATACAGCGCCATTGTGAAGAACCAGCGGCCCTGCGAGAAGGGCTGCCCCGCCAAGGCCATCTCCATGGGGCCGGACAAGAAGGCCTCCATCGACATTAACGAGTGTATCTCCTGCGGAAACTGCGTCTACCAGTGCCCCTTTGGCGCCATTCAGGACAAGTCCTGGATTGTGGACACCATTCACATGATTCAGGGCGGCGCCCACTGGGGCTATAAGACCTACGCCGTGATCGCCCCCTCCATCGCCGGCCAGTTTGCCCCCGCCACCTATGGACAGGTGGTTGCCGGAATCAAGAAGCTGGGATTCTCCGGTGTGGCCGAGGTGGCGCTGGGCGCCGACATGGTGGCCGACCGGGAGTCTGAGGAGCTGGTGGAGAAGGGCGTTCTTACCTCTTCCTGCTGCCCTGGCTTTGTGGGCTATGTGAAGAAGAAGCACCCTGAGCTGAACCAGTATGTCTCCCACACCCCCTCTCCCATGGTAATGATTGGCCTGCACCTGAAGGAGAAGGACCCCGACGCAAAGGTGGTCTTTGTGGGCCCCTGCGTGGCCAAGAAGAAGGAGTTCCAGCTGGGCCGCACCATGAACGCCATCGACAGCGTGCTCACCTATGAGGAGCTGTATGCGCTGTTCCAGTCCCGGGACATCGACCTGGAGAAGCTGGAGGAGGCCCCGCTGGACGAGGCCAGCGGCTATGGCCGGAACTTCGCCCGCAGCGGCGGTGTGGCCGAGGCTGTGATCCAGACCTTGAAGGAGAAGGGCTCTGATTTTGAGGCGAAGGCCGTGCCCTGCAGCGGCACCGCCGCCTGCGAGGTGGCCCTGATGAAGCTGAAGATGGGCCGCCTGGAGGGCAACTTTATCGAGGGCATGGCCTGCGAGGGCGGCTGTGTCCAGGGCGCCGGCTGTCTGGTCCGCAGCCCCAGAAACAAGCTGGATGTGGAGAAGCACGCCAAGGAGGCCCAGGGCCGGGGCGTTGTGGAGGCTGTCAACGCCGCCAAGGGCGCAGAGGCCCCTGCGCCCGCCAAGGCCGCCGGGAAGACCGAGGGAAAAGCCGAGAAGGCGTAATATAAACCGCTGAAAACCGCTGTCCGATTGGGCGGCGGTTTTTTGCGCAAAAAATTTTTAAAACCCTCTTGACAGGAAGCCGCATTGGTGATATGGTTAGTTACACAAGTAGTGAACCAATAAACAACCGAGCAGATAAGACCACGGAGGTGATGAAATGCGGGGAACCTTAAACGACCAGTCCCTGATCTACTTGCAGATCGCCCGGATGCTGGAGGACGACATCCTCCGGGGGGTCTACCGGGAGGAGGAGCAGGTGCCCTCCACCAACGAGCTGGCCCGGGGCTACAACATTAACCCGGCCACGGCGGCCAAGGGAATCAACCTGCTGGTAGCGGGCGGAATTTTGTACAAGCGCCGGGGGATCGGCATGTTTGTATCGAAAGGAGCGGGGGAGACCGTGAAAGAGAAGAGAAAGGCGGCCTTCTACGACGGCTATGTAAAGCCGCTGGTGAAGGAGGGAGCGTCCCTGGCCCTGACCGGGGAGGAGCTGCTGGCTATGATTCAGCAGGCGATTGGAGAGGAGCGAAAAAAATGAATGCTGGAATTTTAAAGGCCGAGGGCCTGTGCAAATCCTACAAGGACAAGGAGGTCCTCCATAACCTGGACCTCACCATCGAGCCGGGGAAAATCTACGGCCTCATCGGCCGGAACGGGGCGGGGAAAACCACCCTGCTGGGCATCCTCACCGCTCAGAACACCAAAAACAGCGGCTCTGTCACCTACAACGGCCAGCCGGTGTGGGAGAATCAGAGGGCCCTCAACGACATCTGCTTCTCCCGGGAGCTTCAG
>JAAWEX010000119.1 GCA_022794495.1 Lawsonibacter sp.
CGCCCACTGGGGCATGGTGTCGGTCTCCCGCTTGGCGGGACCGCCGCAGCAGGGACAGGTGGTGTTCACCCAATCGGTCATCTTGGCGATGGGGGATTCACCGTTGTCGGTGGGCTCGTAGCTCTCCACCTCGGGCAGCAGCAGGGGCAGCTGGTCCTCGGGCAGGGGCACCCAGCCGCATTTTTCGCACCACACCATGGGGATGGGCTCGCCCCAGTACCGCTGGCGGGAGAACACCCAGTCACGGAGCTTAAAGTTCACCTGCTCGTGACCGATGCCCTTCTCCTCCAGCCATTTGGTGATGGCGGGGATGGCGTCCTTGACGGTCATGCCGTCCAGGAAGTCGGAGTTGACCATGATGCCGGTGTCGTCCTTGGCGGTAAAGGCCTCCTTCTGCACGTCCTCGCCGCCGGAGACCACCTCGATGATCTCACAGCCGAACTTCTTGGCAAAGGCCCAGTCGCGGGTGTCGTGGGCGGGGACGGCCATGATGGCCCCGGTGCCGTAGGTGGCCAGCACGTAATCGGAGATGAAGATGGGGATCTCCCGGCCGTTGACAGGGTTGACCGCCCTCACACCCTGGAGCATCACGCCGGTCTTCTCCTTGTCGGCGGCCAGCTCGGTGCGCTCGAAGTCGGACTTTTTGCCCGCCTCCTCCACATAGGCGGCCACCTCGTCCCAGTTGGACAGACGGTCCTTCCACTCCTTCACAAAGCGGTGCTCCGGGGAAATGACCATATAGGTCGCGCCGAAGAGGGTGTCGGGCCGGGTGGTAAAGACCACGATGTCGTCCCCGGTGGTGGCCTTGAAGGTGACCTCCGCGCCGGTGGACCGGCCGATCCAGTTGCGCTGCTGGGTCTTCACCCGGTCAATGAAATCCACCGTGTCCAGCCCGTCGATGAGCTTCTGGGCGTAGGCAGTGATCTTCAGCATCCACTGGGATTTCTCCTTGCGGACCACCGGCGCGCCGCACCGCTCGCAGACGCCCTCCACCACCTCCTCGTTGGCCAGCACGCATTTGCAGGAGGTGCACCAGTTGACAGGCATGGTGGTCTTATAGGCCAGGCCGTGCTTATACAGCTGGAGGAAAATCCACTGGGTCCACTTGTAATAATTGGGGTCAGTGGTGTCCACACAGCGGTCCCAGTCGAAGGAGTAGCCCAGCATGTGGAGCTGCCGGGTGAAGTTTTCGATGTTCTGCTTGGTAACAATGGCAGGGTGGATGTGGTTTTTGATGGCGAAGTTCTCGGTGGGCAGGCCGAAGGCGTCGTAGCCAATGGGCAGCAGGACATTGTACCCGTCCATCCGCTTCTTCCGGGCGATGACGTCCATGGCGGTGTAGGGCCGGGGGTGGCCCACATGGAGCCCGGCGGCGGAGGGGTAGGGGAACTCCACCAGGCCGAAGAACTTGGGCCGGGGGTCGCCGTTTTTACAGGCGAAGGTCCTCTCGTCCTTCCAACGAGTCTGCCACTTCTTCTCGATGGCGGTAAAATCGTACTTCAAAGCAAACACTCTCCTGTATCGTCTGGCCTCAAAGGGCCGAATCGACCGTAATTCTATGCTATTATAGCGGAACAGTCGGATAATTACAAGTTATTTTTTAAAATCGCCCCGTCCAATTTTCCCAAAGCACCGATCCTCCAGGTCCCGCTTGCCGTTTTGCCCAAGCTCTGCTATAATATACCAAACAGCCCGGCAAAGGAGGCAGACCCCATGGCAAAATTTCAGCTGCTCCCCGGCGAGACCCTCATCGGCGAGGGGCACATGACCTACCGCCACGAATACCTCAATTACACCGGCAAGAGCGACTCTCTGGCCCCCGCCATTCACCGGACCACCGAATCCACCAAGGTCTATGTCACCAACCGGCGGGTGTTCTGCGCCCACTTTCCCGCCGGAATGGAGTATTTCCAATGGCCGCTGGAGGAGCTGCGGGGGTATCAGCAGGGCACCCACCTTAAAATCCCCTCTGTGACCATCCTCACCCGAGACGGGGGACAGTTTGAGTTCTGCTGCGTCCAGGCCAAGGAGCTGGCCCGGTGGCTGAAGCAGGCCGGTCTGCCCCAGGTGAACATCGACTCCATCGTCCCGCCCATGTCCTCAGCGGAAAAGGCCCGCCGCCTGCCGGGGCGGATCGCCTTCTACCTGCTGGCGATCCTTTCCATCCTGGTGGTGCTTGCCCTGCCCACCAGCTGGGTCTATGACCTGGGCCTCAAAGCCGGCACGGAGCAGGGCCAGCGGCCCGGCGCAAGTGTACAGACGCTCCAGACTGCCAGTGATATTTTCACCTTTATCCAGGCCGGCCAGCCGGCCACCGTCTCCCCGGAGGGACTGATCCCCTGTCCCCTGGCCCGCCTGCGGGACAGTGAGCAGTCCAACCGCCGCATCCACTACAGCTCGGGCCGCCGCTCCAGCCGGACCTTCCAGGGCTTTGACGACTACCGCGTCCTCCCCCGGGACCCCGGCGTCCTGGACCGCCTCTGGCAGCTTCTGTGGGGCGGCACCTATAACAGCGGCTACTACCTAAAACCCCTGGAGGACGGGACCTATCTGTGTCTCTATCTGGACGACTGCGCCTTTCTGTTTGGGGAGCCGGAGGAGCTGTATACCGGCCGGCTGCGCTCTGTGGACGCCCCGGAAGAGGCCCGGATGCTCTCCGACATGGAGGCGGAGGGCTACGACGTGGATACCATGTTTATTTTAGATATGTACCGCCACGGGAAGGTAAGTCAGTTTACCGAAATACTCCTGCGGGGCGGAATCTGGTTCGCAGGCGCCTTCATCGCCGCCTTTCTTCACGTCTCCATCAAAGACAGAAAAAAACAGCCGGCTCAGTAGAGCCGGCTGTTTTTTACAGATTCATTTTTGGGATAGGGAAGGCGATGGTCCCGCCCACCTCGTCGGCCCACTCCAGCAAGGTATTCACGCTGGTCCGGACCTCCGACAGGCCCTCCTTGACTTCAGACAGGTCCTCCTTGACCTCGCACAGCTCCTTTTCTACACGATCCAGTCGCCGGTCAACACCGTCCAGCCGCCGGTCAATGCCGTCCAGCCGCCGGTCAATGCCGTCCAGCCGCTGATTGATGGGGTCCAACTTCTGACCCATCATCTCTTCAATCGCTTTTAACAGCTCCATATCTGCCATGGTGCGCACCCCCCTCACTGTGATTCACAGCTTAATCATGCAAAGGCCTCGAAGCCAGAGCGCTTCTCGTTGTCCGCCTGGCTGGGCTCCTCCACCGGGTTGGCCTTGGTGGTGGTGCGGGTGGTGCCGCCGGAGACATAGACGTCGCCGCACTCCGGGCAGATCTCCGTGTGAATGGTCACCGACTGGCTTACTACCTTCCGGTCCTCCCGCTGGGCCTTGGCCTGCTCCCGGACCACGTGCTCCTGCTCATGGCCCCGGACGGCGGCGGCCGCCTGCTCGGGGGCTACGCTTGTGGCCGTCTTGAAGGAGACGCCAGGGTCGTCAGAGCCGTCCTGGTACTTGCGATTCTCGCAGGTCTGGCACTCAGACTCCTCCATAGTCTCCTGTGGGGACTTTCTGTCCTCTTCCTGGCCCATCTTCAGGCTGTCTTCCTCCTGGGCCTTGTTCAGCAGCTTGTCCAAGTCCTTGGACTCCTCGCCGCCCAGCAGCTCCTCCAGCCCCTTGGCTTGATCCCAGCCCAGCAGATCATCCTCCAGGTCCTCCGCCTTGCCGTTCAGATACTGGATGCGCGCCCGCACCGCCATCTCGGCAGGATCGGCCCCCTCCCGCATAGTGGGGAATTGGAGCTTGCCCTCCCGCTCCTCTGGGGCGGTCTGCTCCGTCCCTCTGCGCACAGGCGGGACGGGACTCACCGGAGCCACCGGGGAGGTCTGGGCGCGGGACACCGGACTCACCGGCTGAGTGCTGGTGGGGTTGACACCCTGCTTATTCTGATAGAGGGAATAGTAGCCGCCCATGCTGCCAAAAGCGCCAATGGCTGACATTGCGGTCACCCCTTTCCTGATTTTATTACAGGGTAATTATACTACATACTTTCCTCCGGCGCAAGAGAAAAATCAAACATCGCGCTCTATTTCTTTCCATGGGCCAGGGCGGCGCTCAGTACGTTCTCCATCAGCACCGCCCGGGTGACCGGCCCTGTCCCTCCGGGAACGGGGGTGATAAAGGAGGCCTTCTCCGCCGCGGCCGCGCAGTCCACATCGCCGCACAGCCTGCCCTGGGCGTCCCGGTTCATGGAGACGTCGATGACCACGGCCCCCTCCTTCACCATACCGGCGGTGATGAGGCCGGGACGGCCGGCGGCGCTGACCAGAATATCCGCCCGGCGGCACTGGCCGGCCAGGTCGGCGGTTTTGGAGTGGCAGATGGTGACAGTGCCGTTTTTCCGCAGCAGCAGCAGGGCCTGGGGCTTGCCCACCACATGGGACCGGCCCACCACCACGCACTCCTTTCCCGCCGGGTCCACGCCGTACTCCTCCAGCAGGCGCATCACCCCCGCCGGGGTGCAGGGCTGAAAGGTGTCCCGCCCGTCCAGGAGCAGCTCCCCCAGATTCACCGGGCTGACGCAGTCCACGTCCTTGTCCGGGCGGATGGCCAGCAGGGCCCGCCGCTCATCCAGGTGCCTGGGCAGGGGGAGCAGGAGCAAAATGCCGTCGATGTCCTCCCGGCTGTTGAAGGTCTCGATCACCTCCAGCAGCTCTGTCTGAGAGGCGGCTTCCGGCAGGCGGAAGGTATCGTAGTAGATTCCGCACTCCTGGCAGTCCCTGCGCTTGCCCGACTCGTAGGCCAGGGCGGCGGGGTCGTCCCCCACCAGCACCACGGCCAGCCCCGGCTTCCGGGCCATCCTCTCCGCCTGAAGGCGGACCTGCCCCTTCAGCTTAGCCGCCAGGGCCTTCCCGTCCATCACAACAGCCGCCATGCTCATTTCTCCTTCTCTTTCATCTCTTCTGCGGCCTCCGCCTGGGCGGCCAGCCGTTCCGCGAACAGCTCCCGCTTCTCGCCCCTGGTCTTCCACAACATCCACGCCAGCGCCCCGCCGGCGATTACGCAGGTGACCGCGGCCAGCAGCTGCGACACCCGAATGGGAGCGCCAAAGAGCTCCCAGCCAAAGAGGTACAGGCTGTCGGTGCGCATACCCTCGATCCAGGCCCGGCCCAGGCCGTACCAGAAGAAGTAGAACAGGAAGCACTGCCCGTCAAATTTCCGCTTTTTCCCCATCAGGTAGACGATGATGAGGCCTACAAAATTCCAGGCTGACTCATAAAAAAAGGTGGGATGTACCCCCAGCGTTCCGCTGAGGATGGCCTCGCAGCCCGCCTGGTCCACATAGCCCTTTTGCAGCATCTCGGCGGCGATGGAGGGACCGCACATCCGCCAGGGCAGAGCGGTGGCCCCTCCGTAGGCCTCTACATTCATAAAGTTGCCCCACCGTCCGATAAGCTGGCCGATAAACAGGCCGTGGACCCCCAGGTCTGCGTAGGCCAGAAAGCTGAGCTTCTTGGCCCGGCAGAACAGCAGCAGCACGATGGCTGAGGAGATGATGGCCCCATAGATGGCCAGCCCTCCGTCGCCGTAGTTGAAGATGCGCCCCCAGTCCAGGGAGCCGTCCCCCCGGCGGTAGATATCCAGGTTAAACACCACATAGTACACCCGGATGGCCACCAGGGCGGCGGGGACAGCAAAGAGCATCATGTCGATGATGTTGTCCTCGGTGATGCCGAACCGCTTTCCCCAGCGGCTGCACAGGCACACCGCCAGAATCAGGCCGCAGGTGATGATGACCCCATACCAGTAGACCGGCCGGTCGAAAAAGGGGATGGTAAAGGCCACCCGGTTCAGGGTGAACTCCAGCCCCAGGCCAGGGAAGGACACGGTTTTAATCATGTCTCCTCCTTCGCCCGGACCACCGAAAGTGCAGTCCGCTCCCCGGTCACCCAGTTCGCAATCAGTTCCTCGGCCTCCTCCTTGGTAATGGCGTCGAAAATGTCGGCAAAGCGCAGGAAATCGTATCCCGCAAAGAAGGCCTGAGCCTGGCCCACGCACAGGTTCTCAAAGGAGTTCAGCCCCCGCACCCGGTTGCCGTAGACCCCCTTCTTCACCCGCTCCCACAGGGCGGGG
>JAAWEX010000120.1 GCA_022794495.1 Lawsonibacter sp.
GGAACGGGACCGGGCGGCAAAATTCTCTGAGAAGCAAAAAGCGGTTTGGCATACGCGGAGCAGCAGTTTCCGAACGGCTAAAAGCATCGAGCCCTCCCTGGGTGTGGAGCGGATGCTGCTGGCCTTCCTGTGCAACGCCTACGACGAGGAGGTGGTGGACGCCGAGAAGAACGACGTGCGCACCGTCCTCCACCTCCACCCCGCCCTGGCCCCCTTCAAGTGCGCCGTGCTGCCCCTGTCCAAGAAGCTGGGGGACAAGGCCCGGGAGATTCAGCTGGAGCTGTCCAAATACTTCATGGTGGACTACGACGACGCCGGCTCCATCGGCAAGCGCTACCGCCGCCAGGACGAGATCGGCACTCCCTGCTGCGTCACGGTGGACTTCCAGACGGTGGGCTCTGAGACCGAGGAGGCGGACCACGCCGTCACCATCCGGGACCGGGACACCATGGACCAGGTCCGGGTGCCCATCAGCGAGCTGAAGGCCTGGCTGGAGCAGAAGCTGGCCTACTGAGAAAAATAATAATCCGCCGCGTATTTTATTTGCAGTAAAATACGCGGCGGTTTTTATTCCTTGGCGAGCGCTTCTTCGATGCTTTGAAGAATTGTGTGGGGCGGCACGTCCAGCGCCTGACCGATTTTAAACAGCGTGTCCAGTGTTGGTGTGCGCAGGCCCCGTTCCAGCTTGCTGTAATGGGTGCGATCCAGCCCGGCCAGCCCGCTGAGCACATCCTGGGTCAGCCCCCGGCGTTCCCGATATTCCGCCAAAACGCGGCCGACAATTTCAGGCTTTACCATCCTGCACCCCCCCTTCCCGTATTCTCTAAGCATAACAACAAGGGGATTTCTTTATGAGGTCACTTGACCTCTTTTGAAAAATGTAGTATAGTAAACTTAAAGTACAGAGAGAAAGGCGCCTGATAACATGAAAAAAGTGACGCTGATTATTCCAGAATACCTATTTAATTTCTACAAGAAGGTTGGACAGACCGCTGGTGGTCTTTCTCCGGAAAAAGCCATGTCAGATGCGCTTTACAAATTAGCCGGAGAATTATCGCTCAATGCGATTCACAAGCAGGAGACAAAATAAAAGGAAGCCCGCCGGCGATGCCGGCGGGCTTTTGTCATATTCTCTCTGTTTTCCGGTCCAGCCCCAGAGAGCAGAGGATCAGCGCCCCGCCTCCGGCGGCCAGGGCGGCGGCGTCCAGCCAGCTCCCCTGGCAGGCGCGGAGGTAGAGGGTAATAGGGTTCCACCGGACCACCGGCCTCAAAGCGGGGAAGAGAAGGGACAAATCCAGCAGCACCGGAGCGAGGAGCAGTCCCGCCACAGGGACGAAGGGGGCGAGCACGGGCAGAGCCCGCCACAGGGCAGGAAACCGGGCCAGCACCAGGGCCGCGCCGCCCCAGAACAGCAGATAGGGGACCAGGGCCAGGCTCCCGGCCAGGGAATTCTCCCCTGCCGTCAGGGCCAGAGCCCCAGCGCACAGGGCGGGGAGCAGGGCCCCGGCCAGCCGGGGCAGGAGCAGGGCGCCGGTCCCCTGGAGGGGGGCCAGCCGCTTCGCGAAGGGGCTTTCCAGCCAGCGGCCCAGGTCCATCGCGGTAAGCAGGACCCAGATGAGCAGCAAGATGGCGGTGAGCCCGGCGATCAGGCCGGATGTCCCCCGGTCTGCCAGAGTCAGGGGGTCCAGAGCCCGCCCATCCGCCGTCTCCAGCGCCACCAGCACCCGTTCCTGGTCCCCCAGCGTCTCCCGGAGCCGGGGCCGGACCTCCTCCAGCCGTTCCTCCCCAAGGATACCGCTGTCCAGCAGATACACCTCCGCCATAGCAGGAGAGATGCACTGGGTCACGCAGGCCGCTGCGGTCTCCCGGACCATGGGGTAGACGGTGGAGCCCGGCCCGATCAGCAGGGTGATGAGCTCCTGGGTGTCCAGGGCCTCCAGCCGGCGCTGAAAGTCCGCGGGGAGGATCAGCGCGCAGTCCCACCGGCCCAGCCCCACCTGCCTCCGGGCCTCCTCCATACCGGCCGGCTGAAAGCGGACCACCAGGCCGCTCCGGGCCTGGAGCCCGCGCCAAAACTCCTCTCCCCCCTCCTCCGGCAGGACCACCCCCACCTGAACGGGGGCGGAGACCTCCTCCGGGGGGGCCAGCCGGGCGGCGCCCAGGGCGGCGAGGGGGAGCAGCAGGAGCAGCGCCCAGCTCCTCCAGTCCCGGAGCCGGACAGCCAGCCCGCTGAGCAGGGCGCGCCGGAAAAAGCTCATAGGACCACCTCCCGCTGCTGGCTCCGCCGCCGGTAGAGGGCCAGGGCGGCGGCCAGCATCCCGGCCAGTCCCAGCCCCAGCCCCGCCAGGGCGGAGGGGGCGGGGGGATAGCCCATGGGCCATGCGGCCAGAGCCATCAGCCACCCAATGGGCGACAGCCCGCTCAGCCGCCGCAGCCCGGCGGGCAGCAGTGCCGGGGGGAGGACGCCTCCCGCCAGAAACAGGGCCAGCAGGGCGGTTAAAAAGGAGAGCCCGCCGCACCCGGCGGCGCTGTCCGTCACTAGGCAGCACACCGAGGCGAACACCGCGCAGAACGCGGCCATCCCCAGTGCGGCCGCCAGCCGGCCGAAGACGCTCCCCTCCCCCGCCAGCAGCAGGGCGGGGGCCAGCAGCAGAAACAGCGCTCCCGTCCCCGCGGCGGCGGCGCTGAGATACCCGGCGGCAATCCCCCGGCCCACGCACCGCAGCCGGCGCTGAAGGGCCAGCCAGCTCCCGCTGTAGAGGGGGACGAACAGGGGGGCGGCGGCCAGGGCGAAGTAGGCGGCCAGAGCCAGGGCGTAGTGCAGGGGGATGGGGAGCGCGCCGGTGGCCGAGAGGGTCCGGGTCTGAAACAGCCCTCCCCGGTCCAGTGCCAGCCGGATGTAGCGCAGATTGATCTCCGTCACCACCTGGTCCCGCTCCAGCCCCGGAGGCGGGCTCTGGTCATACAGGTCCAGCACGGCGTACACCCCGCTCTGAAAGGCGGACAGGATGTCGCAGGCGCTCTGGCCCACCCACAGCAGCAGCAGCGACTCCAGCGGCCGGTCCCCGGCCACAATCAGCCGCAGGTCGGGGTTCTCCCCCTGCATAACCCCCCGGATAAAGTGCTCCGGCAGGGCCAAAACGGCGGCGACCTCACCCCGCTCCAGGGCCTCCAGGGCGGCGGCCTGGTCCATGGAGATGATATTGCAGTATTGGGCGATGTCCTCCATTTCCCCCATATAGCGCTCCAGCAGCCTGGGGACCTCGTCCCCCTCCGGGGCGGTGACGGCCAGGGTGACAGGGGAAAAGCCCACCCCCTGGCTCAGCAGGTAATGGGCGGCCCGCCCCGCCCCCAGGGGCAGGAGGAGGCACAAAAGGACCAGCCCCGCCAACAGCCAGCGCTGCCGGCAGAGCCTGCCCGCAGTCAATTTTACAGATACGCCGAAAAACCTCAGTCCCCGCATCAATACATCATCGCCCAGTACAGGTCCTCGGGCAGGCGGGTGAGGAAGAGCGCCTCCATCTTGTTGGACCAGGCCAGGGCATTTCTCTGGGTGGCCAGCACCATATCCATCAGCTCCTCCTCGCTCATCTGGGTGATGATCTTCACCTCGGCGTCGGGGATGGCCGCCCCCTGGAAGGGCCCGGCGTAATACTCCAGCCCCAGGGAGCACACCTCCATGCCCATCACCTTCACGGCCACATCGTCCAGCACCATAGAGATGGAGTCCTGCCCGGCGGTAAGGGTCCCCGCCATATCCAGCGAGCCCGCGTTGGGGATGGACAGCTCCCAGCTCAGGTTGTCCGCCGTCTTTTTGGGCTCATAGCGGAACTCAGAGACAATGGAGGGGACAAACACGCCGAAGGCGTCGCTCCTTATGGTAGTCTTGTCGGTAAAGGCGCCGCTCTTTCCCCCATGGTCCCCGGAGGATTTCAGGGTGGTCTTAATGTCCTCGACCCGCATCTCCACGCTCAGGTCGTCCACATATTCCTCGCCGCCGCCCAGATAGAGTTCCACCTCCAGCTCCGAGCCCAGGATTTCCCCCTCATAGAACACCGCAGACACATAGCCCCCGCTGAGGCACACCTCCAGCTCCAGCTCGCCGGTCACCTCAATCAGGTCCCGCAGGCTGTCGGCCATAGCGCCGTATACGTCCAGCTCGTTGAGCGCATCCATAAAGCTGTCGATCTCCGCCTGGGGCATTCCCGTGCTCTGGAGCATCTCCTCATAGAGGCTGAAATAGTTCATGGCGGACAGAACGCCCTCCAGGCGGTCCACATACTGGCTCAGTGCCTCCTGGGAGAAGGTCACCTGGTAGGCCCTGGTCTTGGTGCTGGTCCTGTTGACGTCCAGGGTCCGGCTTCCCAGATTTTTCACCTTGGCGTCCTCCCACAGCGCCCGGTTGGCCTCCTTCAGGGACTGCTCCAGTCCCTCCGGGTTCATCTCCTCCAGGGCGCTGTCGATGAGGTCGAAGAGGTTAAAGCTGATGTCCCTCTCGGGGCCGCCGCCGTTTGCCGCCGCCAGATCGGCCCCGAAGGTCTCGGTGTTCACGCCGTAGCAGGCCGCTCCCGTGAGCTGGGGGGAGTGGAAATAGAACTGGGCGTCGTCCGCCGCCACCAGCAGCTTCAGCAGCTCCTCCTGGTCCCAGAAGGCGGACAGGGTGAAGTCCAGCTGCCGGCTCTTCCCGTCCAGATTGGCGTCCAGGCTCATGCCCAGTCCGCTGAGCGCGTCCATGTCGTAGCCCATCATATCGCTGTTGATGCTGTTCAGGGCCAAAGCAAAGCGCTGGCTGTAGGACTGCTCCCGGCTCATGTAGCTCAGGTCGGGCAGACCCATAGCCTTTTCTGCCTGGGCGTAGGCGGCCGCCGTTTTGGCCGCGGCCTTCTCCACCTGGCGCTTGGGGTTGGAGAACAGCCCGCCGGCGAATCCCGCGATCAGGGCGATTATCACCGCCGCGGCGATGACAGCGACAGCGGCGAGGGCCGCCGGAAATTTTTTCGGGGGCTCCTCAGGGGCGGGGGGCGCAGGATTTATCTCCGGCTCCCGATTGGCCGCGCCGCAGAAGGGGCAGAACTTCGCCCCCTCATTCACTTCATTTCCACAGTACCTGCAAGTCATAACGTACCCTCCATATCAGTTTGTGGGGCCCGCCGTCTCCGGCGGGGAAACCAGCCGGCCCTC
The DNA here is from genome assembly GCA_022794495.1 of Lawsonibacter sp. Taxonomy (GTDB): domain Bacteria; phylum Bacillota; class Clostridia; order Oscillospirales; family Oscillospiraceae; genus Lawsonibacter. The sequence goes on from JAAWEX010000120.1 coordinate 5,182, forward strand.
CTCCAGCGTCAGAACGGCGCCGCACAGCCGCTCCAGCTCAGCCTGATGGTGGCTGCACCAGATCAGGCTCCCGCCGCCGGAGACATAGGCCTCCAGCCAGTCCAGCAGCTTGGGGACATAGTCCTGATCCAGTCCGCTGGTGGCCTCGTCCATCAGCAGGACTTTGGGCCGGGCCAGCAGCGCCAGGGCGATATTCACCCGCTGGGCCATCCCGCCGGACAGACTCCGGATGGGCTTTTGGAGCAGGGGCTCCAGCCCCAGCAGTGCCGCGATGTCCTCTGGCGGCGGGCCGGACAGCCCGCAGGCCGCCTGCCAAAGCTCCAGCTGCTGCTTCACGGTAAGCTCCCGGGCCAGCTCCGGGCGCTGGGGGACGTAGCCCAGCGTGCCCCGCAGGAACCTCCGGTCTCCCAGCACGCTTTTCCCCTCGTAGCGCACGTCTCCGCCGTCGGGCCGCTCAATCTGGGCGATCAGGCGCAGCAGGGTGGATTTGCCGGAACCGTTGCGGCCCGCCAGCCCCAGGCACTGGCCCGGGGGCAGGAAGAAGCTGATGGGCAGCAGCGCCTGACGGCCGCCGTAGCTCTTGCGCAGCTGGCGAATCTCCAGCATAGTCCAGCCCCCTCTCGTTTTTAAGTAGTATCGCACATTCGGCGCAGAAAATCAAGAGGATGATGCAGGGACCGCCGCCCTCGGCGGCCCGCCTTCTGCGTAGGGGCGGGCCTCCGCGCCCGCCCGTTCCCGCGAAGGGCCGCCCGCCCATGGGAAACCGGGCCGGGACAGAGCCCGGCCCCTACGCGCCCCGTCCCGCCGCAGCGTCAAAGGCTCCCTCTTTGAGGGAGCTGTCACCGCCGCAGGCGGTGACTGAGGGAGTAACTCCCCCCGTCCCC
>JAAWEX010000003.1 GCA_022794495.1 Lawsonibacter sp.
GTATTCAGCCGAAATCTGATTGTCCGCCGCCGCCAGCACATTTACAGCGGCGCTGCTGACATTCAGCGACAGCGAGGGCCTGCCGGTGGTGTCCAGTGGCGTGCCGGGCAGGGACGCCGCCTGAACATTCCCCACTGTGTAAACCCCAACAAAGGCCGCTCCCAGAACTACACACAGTGTCAGCACGGCAGTCCATATCTTACCTGATCTTGATTGCTTCTTAAACTTCATAATTGCCCCTAACCTTTCTTTCAAAAGCTGTTTATTTTCGCTTAAAGTGACAGCCCCCAGGTTTTCCTTGTATTTTCCCACGGCCGCCATCGCGTCAAGCAAGGTTTTCCCGTAGTCCTGCGCGTTGCTGCTCCCCATTTTGGCAAGGACGGCTTCATCGCAGGAAAATTCGCAAGCCCTGGTAATTTCCCGGCTCATAAGATGAACCAGCGGATTAAACCAATGCAGGCAGACAGTAATTTGAACCAGCCATTTATAGAACATATCCCGCCGTCTGTAGTGGGTCAGTTCATGCAGAATGATATAGCGAAAATCCTTTTCAGGAATATCCGCGCTGGGCAGTACGATACATGGATGGAAAAAGCCAATCAGCAGCGGAGAGGAAACCAACGGATTGACACATAACTCAATCGGCTTTTTAACGCCTGACTGCTCCGCGACAATCGAAAGCCGGTCCAAAAGCTTAATGTCAGAAACCGGGGCCGACCCAGCCTTGATATATCGTGCAAAGCCCTGATAGATTGTTATTTTCCGTATCAGCAGCCCCAGCACGGCCGCCAGCCATACCAGCCAGATATGATTGATTAACAACACTCCAATATCTCGAAGCGGGTGGGCGGTTGTTACATCATCCGCCGGACTATTCACAGGCTCATTATGCTCCTCTGCTCCAACAGCGGGAATAAAATTGCCGCCTGGAGCATTTTGTGAGGGCTGCGGCGGCGGTGGTAAGGGAGCGGACTGGGATATTGCCTGATCAACAGCCTGATATGTCTTTCCCATCAGGCTTACTTCCGGCCCGAAGGGGAGCAGCAGCCGCAAAACAACAACCAGCCAAATGTAATACTGCCATTGCCGGCTGATTTTGTTTTTCAAAAAACGTTTTCCCAAAAGCAGAGCCAGAATCAGCAAGCTGCCGGAAAAAGACATGGACAGGAAAATTTTCAAAACCGCGCTCATTGCTGCCCTTTCCCTTTCTCCAGCAGCCGCTTTAATTCCTCATATTCCTCGTCTGCCAGCAGATCGCCCAAAATCAGATTGGAAACCAGCCCCTTTGCGCTGCCCTCATAAATCTTATCCAGGAAATTTTTCGTCTGCGCTGTCTGGTATTCCGTTTCTGAAACGAGCGTGGTATATTCGTTGCGGCGGCCAATTTTCTTGGCACTCAAAAAGCCCTTGTTCATCAGCCGCGACAAAAGTACAATCAGGGTATTCTTCTGACACGGCCTGCCCCTTGCCGCCAGACCGTCCATGATATAGGGGAACAGCGTCACCTCATCTGGGTTTCCCCATACGATTTTCATAATTTCAAGCTCGGCATCGGAAATTTGCTGTACCACAGGCTTAACCTCCTTGACGTATAACACGTTGTTGACGATTAAAATATAACACGGCGTTGCCCTTTTGTCAAGCCCACTTTTGCCGAAAGAAGATAAAAGCACGTTTCTCCATTTTCCGCATAAGGACCGAGTGACCTGTGGTCGATTTTTTGGAATTTTTATTTGCATTCCAAAGTCGGCCACACACTTATTTTTTACGGAAAAGGAGCGCAGCCGATATGCCCAGCTGTGCTTTGTTCTTTGTAATACTTGTTTTCTGCCTGTCCAGCGTCAAGTTTCTGAGGCTTGAGTGTGGGCGCTTTTCCCAGAAAGCATATTCAGCCGCTCTCTTTTCGCCTTCACTGGCAGCACCAGGGGCTGTCCCTTGGGTGCGAGCCCGCGCTCACAGCTCGAGCAGTTGTCGATCCCGGTCTCGTCTTCCCAGTAAATCACAGCATTTTCTGATTTTCGTAAATCTACATGTCCCATACTGCCTATTTTATTACTTTCTGTTCTATATTCCTAGATGGTTTTTCGGAGATAATAATAAGGCCCGGAGAAATGGCTTTGCGCCGTTCTCCGGGCCTGTCTGCGATCTCTCAATAGATCGTCTTTCCAAATTCGTATGCTGTTGTCAGATGGCTGGTCTTATCAATCTGCACTTTACCGTTTGTATCACCGCAGCCACCGGCAAGGACCATCCCCCTGTCGCGGAACCCGATGTAATTAATCAGAGCGGATAATAAGCCGCTGCCTGCTCAAATGTCCAAAAAAAGTTATCCGCAGAGGTCATGAGCAGCGCACAGTCCTTGATGGGATACTTCTCATACCGCCCAAGAGGTGGGTCCGGGTCCTCCTGGGCAATGCAGTAGAATCGCTCAATAAAGGCTTTGATCCGGGCAGAAACGGTCCAGAAGTACAGCGGCGAGGCAAAGACAATGCAGTCTGCCGCTTTGATTTTAAATCACATTTTTGAGAAAATCTTGAGAATTGTATGATATAATAAAAGCAGATCATGGCAAGGGACCTGCAAAGGGGTGAAAAAATGTCTCAGACGATTTTAATTGCGGACGACGAGCGGGGAATTGTGGACATGCTGAAGGCCTACTTTTCCCCGGAATACGAGATACTGACGGCCTACAGCGGGCAGGAGGCCATGCAACGAGCGGAAGCACAGCCCGATCTGATCCTGCTGGATATCAACATGCCGGGTATGGATGGCCTGACCGTCTGCCATGCCATCCGGGAGCATGTTACCTGCCCGATTCTGTTTTTGACGGCCCGGGTGGAGTCCGCCGACCAGATTATGGGCTTTCAGGCGGGGGCGGACGACTACATCGTCAAGCCCTTCGACCTGGACGAGCTTGCGGCGCGGATCGCCGCACATCTGCGCCGGGAGCGGCGGAGAAGCACCCCCTCCGCGGTGCGCTTTTTCGGGGAATGCGCGGTGGACTACTCTGCCCGGACCGTGACCGTTCACGGCGAGGCGGTGGTCCTATCCCGGCGGGAGTTTGACATTCTGGAGCTGCTGTCCCTGAACCCGGGGCAGGTGTTCGACCGGGAACGAATCTACGAGTCTGTCTGGGGCATCGACGGCGAGGGCAGCAGCGGCACCGTTATGGAGCACATCCGGAAAATCCGGGGCAAGCTGGCCCAACACACGCTCCACAGTTACATCGAAACGGTCTGGGGGTGTGGGTACAAATGGAACGGCTGAGAGATATGAGCCTGCGGCGGGCGTTTTTTCTGCTGACCCTTTCCGGCCTGCTGGCGGCGGCGGCGCTGGCGGCCCTGCTATGGATGGGGTGCAAGGCGGTCGCCTCCCAGTATCCCCTGGGCGGGATCAGCATCAGCATTGACGGAGCCATCACCTCCCTGCCCAGGCCTACGCCAGAACGGCAGCGGCTGTTACAGGCACTGGATATCATCGCCCTGCTGGGCTGGGTCCTGCTGCCGGTGACGGGCCTGGCCGTGGCCGGGGGGCTCTTTTACCGTTGGAAGCTGAAAGAGCCCATCCGCATCCTTCTGGAGGGAACGCGGCGAATCCAGGCCCACGACCTGGACTTCACCCTTCCGGCTGTCTCCGCCGACGAGCTTGGGCAGATCTGCGCCGCCTTTGAGGAGATGCGGCAGGAGCTGCTGAAAACGAATCAGGAGCTTTGGCGGCAGGCAGAGGAGCGCAAGCGGCTCAATGCCGCCTTTGCCCACGATCTGCGCAATCCGGTCACTGTGCTGAAGGGCAGCGTCAAGCTGCTGCGGCAGGCCCCCTCGGATCCGCATACCCTGGACCGGCTGGAGAATTACACCGTAAGGATCGAGCAGTATGTGGAGGCTATGGGTTCCATTCAGCGGCTGGAGCAGATGCCCGTGAGAGCTGCCGCTGTGCCTTTGAGCATCCTTTGCTCGGAGATGGAGGAGACGGCCCGTCTGCTGGCCCCGTCGCTGGAGACTGTGGTCTGTGGACCTGAGGTGGGAGCGGCGGAGATCGACCACGGGATTTTTCTCACTGTAGCGGAAAATCTGATTGGAAATGGGGCGCGTTTTGCGAAACAGCGGCTGGAGATCACCCTGTCTTTAGAGGAAGGCACCCTGTCCCTGTCCGTTGCGGACGACGGCCCCGGCTTTCCGGACCAGCTGCTGAAAAGCGGCCCAAAGCCCTTTGGGAAGACAGAGGAGAGCGGGACCCATTTCGGCATGGGCCTGTATACCAGCGGCCTGCTGTGCCGAAAGCACGGCGGCGGGCTCCGGCTGGAAAGCAGCGCGTCCGGCGGAGCTGCTGCCATTGCTTCCCTGAGAACAAATAACTGCTCTTGAGAATTTTTTGAGATTTACCTGTTACACTCTCCTTATTCTACATAAGGAGGGTGTTTTTATGAACATCGAAGCGCAGGAACTTTCCAAGCTCTATGGCCAGGGGGAAAACCGAGTAACCGCCCTGGACCGGGCCTCACTGACCATCGCCCCCGGCGATTTTATCTCCATCATGGGGCCGTCTGGCAGTGGGAAAAGCACGCTGCTGCACCTGCTGTCCGGCCTGGACCGGCCCACCTCCGGCCGCCTGCTTTACGACGGCAGGGACATCTACGGCCTGTCTGACAAAAAGCTGTCTGCCTTCCGCCGCCGGCGCATCGGCTTTATCTTCCAGCAGTTCCATCTGCTCCCCGTGCTCACCGCCCGGGAAAACATCATCATGCCGCTGCTGCTGGACCGAAAGCAGCCGGACGAGGGGTATCTTCAAAAGCTGACCGGCCTGCTGGGCATCCAGGAACGGCTGACCCACCTGCCCCATGAGCTCTCCGGCGGGCAGCAGCAGCGGGTGGCCATTGCCCGCGCCCTCATCGCCCAGCCTGACGTGATCTTCGCCGACGAGCCCACCGGCAACCTGGACAGCCGCAGCGGCGGCGAGGTGATGGAGCTGCTGAAAACCGTGGGCAAGGAGATGGGCAAGGCGCTGGTGGTTATCACCCACGACAGCCGCGTCGCGGCACAGGCAGCGCGGCGGCTCACCATTGTGGACGGGGTGCTGTCGGAGGTGGGGGCGGAATGAGACACTACCATACGCTTGCTCTGAAAGAGCTGCTGGCCCAGCGGGTCACCTCAGTTTTAATCCTCCTGGCCATCGTCCTGTCCACCATGATGACGGCGGTGGTCGGCCAGTCCATAGGTGTGCTGTCCGCCATGCGGCAGCAGCAGGCCATCGCCATCGGCGGAAACCGCCACGCCGGATTTGTCCAGATGAATGAGGAACAGCTGGAAACGCTGAGGCAGGACCCCCGGCTGTCCTTTGTGGGCGCCTATGTGGTGCTGGGCAGCGTACAGCTGGACAACACTCTAATCCTGGGCCTCAGCGAGTTTCAGGAGGACGTAAGCGCCCTCTACCCCTCTATCTCCGCCCTGAAAGAGGGCCGTCTGCCCCAGGCCCCCATGGAGCTCGCCCTGCCCGAGGATGTGCTGGGATACCTGGGCTTCTCTGGCACACTGGGGGACACCCTGACCATCTCCCTCTCCAAGGCCCTGCGCCACGGGGTGGTGACTCAATCCTATGACTTTACCGCCTCGTTCACCCTGGTGGGCGTCACCGAGAGCAACTACCTCAACTACGCCGCCGGGGCCGTCAACGGCATCGTGGGGCCGGGGACGGCGGAGGCCCTGCTGCCGGAGGAGTACTTCTACTACAATGCGGACATCCGCGTGGCGGACAAAAATACCTTCCAGGCCGTTATGGACAGCCTGACAGCCACCCTGAACGTCCATGAGCTGGACACCACCTACAACATCCCGCTTTTAAACGCTCTGGGCGTCCGGTACAGAGCGGAGGCCGCCGACATAGCAGATGTCTCTGAAGCGGGGTTCCCCTTCATGATGGCGGCGGGAGTGCTGGTCGGCGGGCTTATTCTGCTGGCGGCGGGGCTGGTGATCTATAACATTCTGAAAATCGCCGTTGCCCGGCGCATGACCCAGTACGGCGTCCTCCGGGCCATCGGGGCGGACAGAGGGCAGCTCTATATTTTGGTCGCTGGACAGGTGCTGCTGTTGTGCGCGGCGGGCATCCCAGCCGGCCTGCTGCTGGGGGCTCTGTCGGCCAGGGGCATCCTCACCGCCGCCACAGGGCTGCTGTCCCCGGAAATTTTCCTGGCCCGGGACGCCGGGGAGCTGGCCCGCCTGATTGGGGAAAACAGCGGCGGCAAAGGCATCTTCCTGCTGGCCAGCGGGGCCGTTACCCTGTTTTTTGCCTTGGCCGCCGCCCTTCCCGCCGCCCGGTACGCGGCCCGGGTGTCTCCCACCGCCGCCATGGCGGGGAATCAGGTTAAAATCAAGCGCCGGGGCCGGAGGGTGAAGAAAATCCGCAGCTTTGAGGCCTTTTACGCCCGCCTCAACCTGAGACGCAGCCCAGGCCGCACGGCGATCACCGTCCTGTCCCTGGTAATGAGCATTACCGTTTTCATCGCCCTACAGGGGGCGGTGGGCCTGCTGGACAGCGCCGGGGCCGGCGTGCCGGAGCACTTTGGCGACTACTCCATCACCAACGAATCGGCGGGCTTTTCCCCTGGGGAATACCAGGCAATGAAAGACGACCCCCGGGTAGCGGAGCTGACCGCTATGCAGTTTTCCCTCTATGAGCAGGGACAGGACGGCTATCCGGCAGGAATCAGCTTTGGCTTTCCCCTCCAGCCGGCGGAGACCTTCCAGGTGGTGGGTCTGAACGGCGCTTACTGGGACCGGGCCTTCTCCTCGCTTACACCGGAGGTTTTGGAAAAGCTGAAGGCCGGGGAGGGCTGTATGGTCCGCAATCCCCTGCCCCTGGTCTTTGAGGGGCAGGAGATTCCACGCACCAGCATACAGACCGGGGACACCGTCACCGTGGCAGGGCGGGAGCTGCCGGTACTGCACACCCTGGACAGCTATGATACGTATCTGAGCGTGGGCAGCCACGGCTTTGTCAACGGGGTGCAGATTGTTGTAAACGAGGACCTTTACGCCGCCATCACGGGAAAGACGGCCTACAGCTGGCTGCTGCCCACCCTGGCGGAGGGGGTGGAGCGGACAGAATATGACGCTGCGGTGGAAGCCCTGGCGGGGCGCACCCCCGGCACGCTCTGGCTGTCCTATGAGGACACCGACCGGCAGCTTGCGGAGAGCTTCGCCCAGATTCAGCTTTTGGCTTGGGGCTTGATCCTCTTTGTGGCGCTGATTGGTCTGCTGAATATTATCAACACGGTGTATACCAACATCCACACCCGGGTTGCCGAAATCGGAATGCAGCGGGCTGTCGGCATGAGTGCGGGGAGCCTGTTTCGGGTGTTCCTGTGGGAGGGGGCCTACTATGGAATCATCGCGGCGGCGATTGGGAGTATCACCGGGTACGTTTGCACAATCTTTGTAGACGCGGCAGCGACGGATGAACTGCGGTTCATCCCTATCCCCGTCATTCCCATCGCGGAGGCGGCGGCCCTCGCCACGGCCGCCTGCCTGCTGGCAACCTGCATCCCGCTGAGAAGGATCAGCAAAATGAGTATTGTGGACTCTATTGAAGCTGTTGAGTAAGCAAGGCTTGCTTGCGCCTTGGACCGGACGGCAGGGGGGAAAAGCCGGAGCCTTCCAGCACCACGGCGGCGGAGCTGAGCTGCCAGAGGAGGTCCCGGCCGGCGCACACCGTCCCCCGGGTCGATGGCCAGCTGGGTGGTGATTCCGCCGGACCTGCCTGCGTCCACATAGCCGGCCTTGGTCAAGCAGCCTCCAGTCCATCGCAAGGCTCCCTTTGTCAGTCCGCGTACTTCACCACACCGCTGCGCCGCAGGGCATGGACCACAGGAATACATACAGTGGTAACAATCACGGTGGTGGCAGCGCTGGTGGCGAACCGGCCGGGGAGGAAGGGGATGTGGACCATAAACTCGGTGTGATACATCACGCTTTCCAGCCAGATGCTCACGGTGTTGCCCAGGGTGGTAAGGACGGCCCCGGCGAAGCAGATGGCGTAGCAGGCCGCTGGCCGGCTCTCAATCCGCTTGCCGGTCCGGCGGCACCACACCGCGCCCAGACCCACCACCGTGCCGCGGATGGCGGCGGGGGCCACATAGAGCACCGTGGTGGGGGCCAGGCCGTAGGGGCCGGTAATCTGGGCGATAAACTCCCCCAGCAGGCCCACCGCCATGCCCTCCACCGGGCCGAACAGCATAGCCGCCAGCATGATGGGCAGCGAGGCGAAGTTAAACTTGAAATAAGGGGTTTCAATGGCGATGGTCCGCTTCAGCAGGACCATTATGGCGGTGAGCATGGCCACCATGCAGATGGTGTAGACTGTTTTTCTTTTCTTTACAGATGTCATAATCATACGCTCCTTTCACGGCGTGTCGCCATGAAAGGAGCGTACTCCTCCATGGCAGCGGATGCGATACAGCAACGCGGGCGCGTGACGCCCTTCGTCCATTGGCAACCTCCCATCCAATGGCACTTGACGCGCTGTACCTACTCTGACCAGGTGCGGATATTTACATGGATTTCACGACGGTGCTGTAGATATCATCGGCCAGGGGCAGCGCCTTGGCCAGCAGAGCCTCGCCCTTGGTGCGGTACTCCTCAGCCAGGGCGGTATCCTTCAGGCTGCCGATGTTGATGAGCACATTGAGCCACGCGCCCTGAACAGCGGCGCGCAGGGACAGGGCAGACACGCCCAGATCGCTGGCGGCACTGTCGTTGGACTTGCCCAAAACGGAGGCGGTGAGCTCCAGGGCTTCCACGGCCAGCTCCATCATCTCGAGGGGGGGCTTGGTGCAGCCCTTCAGTCCCTCCTGAATGGCTGCGGAGCGGGCGGCCTTCTCCTCCTCGGTGGCCTTTGGCATTCCAAAGGCGGCGCTGACCGCGTTGAACGCCTCGGTATCCCGCTCCATTACGTCCACAAAGCGGGCTTTCAGGCCGTTGGACTTCTCCAGGACAGACCGGGCCAGCTCCTCATAGCCGGCGTATTTCTTCTTGCCCACGGTAAGGGAGCAAACCATGGCGGTGAGGGCGGCGCCCAGGGCGCCCTCCAGGGCGGCGGCGGAGCCTCCGCCGGGGGCAGGGGCGTCGGAGGCCAACAGGTCGGCAAAGCCGGCGGTGGTCAGTTCAGCAAGCTTCATATGGTTATTTCTCCTAATCCTAAATTTGTCAGGCGCCTCTGCGCCGTTTGACGGCGGCGGGCAATCAGCCTCTTATTCCATCCCTACCAGGTGGTACTCCAACACCTGATTATAGCAGTCGAAGCTCTCCAGCTTCAGATAGTGCTCGGCGCAGTCCAGCAGCGCCTTGGCGGGGGTGAGGCCCACCACCTCGCTGCCCACGATATAGGTTCCGTACCGCTCGGCCAGAGACTTAATCATCTCATAGACGGTACACAGGGAGGTGTCCTCATAGTTGACCATGTTCATGGACACCTGGGCAATCCCGCGGTCCTCCAGCATGAAGCCCATGGCCTTGCAGCTGCGGAAGCCTCCGGAGGAGCCGCGGATGACCTTGGCAATCTTCTTTGCGACCTCTACGTCAGAGGTGGCCAGATTCACGTTGAACGCCACCAGGGGCATCCGGGCGCCGATAGCGGTGATGCCGGCGGTGGGGTGGATTTTCCGCTCGCCGAAGTCGGGGGCCCATTCGGGCTGGAGCAGCTTCTCAGGCATACCCTCGAACTGTCCCTTGCGGCAGGCGGCCAGATTGCGGCGCTCAGGGCGGGTGGCGGAGTCCTCATAGAGGAAAGAGGGGATGTGCAGCTCATCCCAGATGCGCTGGCCCAGCCGCTTGGAGATGGCCACGCACTCCTCCACAGTGACTCCCATGGTAGGGATGAAAGGGATCACATCGGTGGCTCCCATGCGGGAGTGTTCACCGGTGTGTTTTGTCATGTCGATGACCTCAGCGGCCTTTTTGGCCAGCTGGAAGGCCGCCTCCTCCACCGCCTCGGGGGCGCCGATCATGGTGAATACGCAGCGGTTGTGGCTGCCGTCGGTCTGGGCGTCGAACAGGGTGCAGCCGGGGATGCTCTTGGCCACCTCCACCAAAGCGCTATAGGCCGCCTCGTCCTTCTCCTTGCTGCAGCTGAAATTGGGGACGCACTCAACTAATTTTGCCATTTCAAGTTCCTCCTGATGTATGAATAATGGGGATGCTGTTATTATACGGGATGGCGGGAAATACTGCAATGGAAAAGCAAAGGTCTTTGACCCCTTTTACTTAATAAAGTTAGCCGCTTGCGTCTGTTTTCCCTCCTGGAGCTGAGAAGCCAGGGCCAGAAACTGCCGCACACAGCCGGCATGATGGGGGTCGTTGTTCCACAGAAGGATGGGATAGGACATGGGAGAAAATTCCAGAACAGGCTTGGTGTAGACGGCGGAGCCGGGGCAGGTTTTCCCGATGGAGCGGGGCAGAAAGCCCACGCCAAAGCCGGCCAGGATCATTTGCAGCTCCATGGGGGTGTCATAGCACTGGCAGACCACGTTGGGGGCAAAGCCCGCCCGGTGGCACTCGGCCACCAGACCCCGGCTGTAGTCCCACAAATCGTCGTTGCCCAGCAGGCACATAGGCACATCCCGCAGGGCCTGGATGGGAACAGCGTCCTGTCCCGGAGCCGGGTCGGTCTCGGGGCACATGACCAGCTCCAGAGGGTCCTCCCCCAGGACCTGCTCTTTCAGGTTATAGGGCCGCCTTGACTGATCCCGGAGAAACAGGACATGAAGGTCCCGCCGCCACAGGTCCTCCAGCAGGTCATCAGGGGACCCCATGCGGACGTACAGGTCCACCTTTGGAAACCGCTGGTGATACTCTTTTATCAGTTGAGTGGCGATGAGGGCGGTGGAATAGATGACCCCGACCCGCAGCTGCCCCCGCACCCCTGTGTCCATCTCCCGGACGCTTTCCGCCATAGCCCGCAGGTTGTAGAACATCTCCTGACTGTGCTGATACAGGCACTGCCCCGCCTCGGTCAGTTCAATGCCCCGGTTGTTGCGCAGAAACAGGCACACCCCAAGCTCGTCCTCCAGCAGGGCCAGCTGCCGGCTGATGGGGGGCTGAGCCACATGGAGCACCCGAGATGCCCCCGAGATGCTCCCCTCCTCCGCCGCCGCCGCGAAATATTCAAGCTGCTTAAAATTCATGGTGATTTTCCTCCAATCTTTGCCTCGAAAAAATGCTATACCGCTATTGTATATCAAATATACAATAATAATACTTTTTATTCTAGCAGATATGCGTTAAAATGCAATACACAGGGGAAACATTTTCGGGCTTTCTGGATGTTTTCCACAAAAAGGCTCCCTTCTTCTTTGCTGTTGTCCCCGCTCCTTTTCCAAGGGGGCGGGGACAACATAAAAAGCGCCCCCCGGGGGAGTGAAAAGAATGGGAGAAAAATTAAGGGAGTGAAGAGGGAATATGAATCTGGAAGAAGCCATGACTGTCAAATTAGACTATGACCTGCCCGCGTACCCCCGCTTTGAAGCGGGCTGCCGCCGGGCGCCCCACAGGGAATCCCATCTGTCCCAGGCGGACAAGGTCCTGGCTGTCAAGAACGCCCTGCGGTATATCCACCCCGACCACCACGAGCAGATGGCCAGGGAGTTCGCCCGGGAGCTGGAGGAGCACGGCCGCATCTACGGCTACCGGTTCCGTCCTGCCGGCAAGCTGTATGGAAAGCCCATTGAGGAGTATAAAGGCCGGTGCATCGAGGCCAAAGCCTTTCAGGTGATGATCGACAACAACCTGGATTTCGATATCGCCCTGTACCCCTATGAATTGGTCACCTACGGTGAGACCGGCCAAGTCTGCCAGAACTGGATGCAGTACCGGCTGATTAAGAAATACCTGGAGATTATGACCGACGAGCAGACCCTGGTGGTCATGTCCGGCCACCCCCTGGGCCTGTTCCACAGCCACAGGCTGGCCCCCCGGTGCATCATCTCCAACGGCCTGATGGTGGGGGCCTATGACGACCAGAAGGATTTTAACCGGGCCGCCGCCATCGGCGTGGCCAACTATGGCCAGATGACCGCAGGCGGCTGGATGTACATCGGCCCCCAGGGCATCGTTCACGGCACGTTCAACACCCTGCTCAACGCCGGCCGGTTGAAGCTGGGCATCCCGGCGGACGGCAACCTGGCCGGCCGGCTGTTCATCTCCGCCGGGCTGGGCGGCATGTCGGGCGCCCAGGGCAAGGCCGCCGAGATCGCCGGGGCCGCCTCCATCGTCGCGGAGGTGGACGACTCCCGCATTGAGACCCGCTATAGTCAGGGCTGGGTGAGCCACCGCACCGGCGAGCTGGCCGAGGCCGTGAAAATTGCCCAAGAGCACCAGGCCGCCGGGAAGCCCTGCGCCGTGGCCTACCACGGCAACATTGTAGACCTGCTGGAGTATGTCTGCGACCACGGCATCCATGTGGACCTGCTGTCCGATCAGACCTCCTGCCACGTCCCCTACGACGGAGGCTACTGTCCCCAGGGCCTGAGCTTCGAGCAGCGTACCAGGATGCTGGACGAGGACCCCGAGCAGTTCGCCAGGCTGGTGGATAAGACCCTCCAGCACCACTATGAGCTGGTGTGCAGGCTCCACGACAGGGGCACCTACTTCTTCGACTACGGAAACGCCTTCCTCAAGGCCGTATACGACACGGGGATCAAGTCCATCTGCAAGAACGGCGAGAACGATCTGGACGGTTTTGTCTTTCCCTCCTACGTAGAGGACATTCTCGGCCCCTGCCTGTTTGACTACGGCTACGGCCCCTTCCGCTGGTGCTGCCTGTCCCGAAATCCCGAAGATTTGCACAGGACGGATGCGGCGGCGGCCGAGTATATCAAGGCCCACAACCGCCGCCACCAGGACTATGACAACTATGTCTGGGTCCGGGACGCCGAGAAAAACAGGATGGTAGTGGGCACTCAGTGCCGCATCCTCTATCAGGATGCCATGGGCCGTATGAACATTGCGCTGAAGTTCAACGACATGGTCCGCAGGGGGGAGATTGGCCCCGTCATGCTGGGCCGGGACCACCACGACACCGGCGGCACCGATGCGCCGTTCCGTGAGACCTCCAACATCAAGGATGGCTCCAACATCATGGCTGAGATGGCCACCCAGTGCTACGCAGGCAATGCCGCCCGGGGCATGAGCCTCATCGCCCTGCACAATGGCGGGGGCACCGGCGTTGGCAAGGCCATCAACGGCGGCTTCGGCATGGTGCTGGACGGCTCTGAGCGGGTGGATACCATCCTGCGCATGTCCATGCCCTGGGATGTGATGGTGGGAGTATCCCGCCGGGCCTGGGCCAGGAATGAGAATGCCCTGACCACCGCCGCCGAATACAACAAGCTCTACGCAGGACAGGACCACATCACGCTGCCCTATCTCAGCGACGATGATCTGGTCCGGAAGGCCTTGCTGGGGGAGTAAACGCCAAAACGACTGTATTACTGTATTATTGAGGAGGGACCAGCCAACATGAGATTGACAGAACAGGAACAGGCCATGCTGAACGGCGAATTCGGCCCCGGCTTCGCCCGGGCGATGCGGGTGCTGGTGGGGATTGGCAAGGCCTTTGGGGCCCAGCGTATGGTGCCCATCAGCCGGGGACACATCTCACTGAGCAACCAGGAGGGGGATCTCTGGTTTGTCTCCCAAATGCTGGAGGAGGGGGCGCACTGCCGGGTACCGCCCACGGTAAACCCGGCCTATGACTACGAGTATTTCAAAACAGTGTCTCAGCTGGACGGGGAGAATGAGCGTATTCTGAAGAGCACCATCGACGTATACCGAAAGCTGGGAGCTGTCCTGACGTTTGACTGTACTCCGTTCTTTGAGAACAATGTTCCCCGCTTCGGGGAGATATGTTCTTTCTCCGCCTCTGGCGGTGCAGTATATGTCAACTCCGTCCTGGGGGCCCGCTCCAACCGGGAAGCCGCCCAGAGCGCCATGTGCGCCGCCATCACCGGTGTCACCCCGGAGTACGGCCTGCTGCTGAAGGAGAATCGGGCCGGCGATGTACTGATCCGGGTGGAGGCTGACGCAGCTACCGAGTATGACTACGAGCTGCTGGGCTACTGCACCCCGAAGAAGATGGGCCAGGCCTATCACCAGCCCGTGTTTGAGGGGCTGAGCCCCCAAACCACGGCGGAGCAGCTCATGAACCTGGGCACTCAGCTGAATGTCCACGGCATCGTCCCCATGTTCCATGTAGCGGGGGTGACCCCGGAGGCCCCGGATGTGGAGACCGCGTTCCAGGGCCGGAAAGACTACCCGGTGGTCACCGTCACCGACGAGGACCTGGCCCAGGCCAGGCGGGAGATTTCCGCAGGCGCGGGCAAGGCGGACTTCTGCATCCTGGGCTGTCCCCATCTGACCATCGGCCAAGTGGGCTCCATTGCCGCCATGCTGGAGGGACAGAAGCTGGCCGGCCAGCTGTATATCTTTACCTCCACCTCCACCCGGGAGCTGGCCCGGCGGATGGGTTATCTGGATGTTATCCACGCTGCCGGCGGCGAAATCGTCATCAACAGCTGTGTGGACCAGCCCTGCTGGTCCCACCTGAACGGGATGAGCGGCGTCACCGAGTCCCCCAAGTGCGCCTATTACACCAAGCGCTGGAACATGGCCTTTACGGTCAAGAGCATACCTGCCTGTATCCAGTCTGTGCTGAAGGGAGAGATCGTAGAATGAAAGAGGAAAAGCTCCTGAGAGGGGACCCCATCGCCGGCGGGACCGCTGCGGGGGAGGTCCTGGTCTCCGCAGACCCCATCAACTTCTATATGGTCAGCCCGGAAAAGGGAACAATCATCGAAAAAAAC
Source organism: Lawsonibacter sp. (assembly GCA_022794495.1). Lineage (GTDB taxonomy): Bacteria > Bacillota > Clostridia > Oscillospirales > Oscillospiraceae > Lawsonibacter. The sequence continues at coordinate 14,849 of JAAWEX010000003.1, forward strand.
CACGCCTTGGAGAACCAGGTAATTGCCGGGAAGATTGTGGTTTTCCCCATCGACAAGGGCAGTTCGGTGGTGCAGATGGACGGCTTATATCAGATGTCGAAGTTTGGAAACAAGCCGGCAGGCTTTGTGGTGCTGGACCTAAGCACGGTGCTGGTCTCCAACGCCATTATCATGGATATCCCTCTGATCCGGATGGGTCAGGCTGATTACGGCCGTCTGTGTACGGGACAGCGGGTCAAAATGGACGGTGACTCCGGAGAGATCGTATTTCTGACATAGCCGCAGGCAAGAGAGAAGAATAGGAGAGGAGAAAATTATGACGCAATCACAAATCACAATGCTGGTTATCCTGGCCGCATACATGGCGGTAATTTTGGGCGTGGGCCTCTACGCCTCCCGTAAGGTCAAGGGCTCGGAAGACTTCCTTCTGGCCGGCCGTTCCATGGGTCTGATGGTTCTGGTGGGGACGCTGTGTGCCACCCAGCTGGGCGGCGGCAACATTATCGGCACCTCTACCAACGGCTACAATCAGGGCCTGTCCGGCATGACCTTCGGCGTCTCTACCGGCATTGCCATGCTGGTGCTGGGCCTGCTGATGGCAAAGCCCATGCGCAAAATGGGTCTGTGCACCATCAGCGATTTCGTCTACGAGCGCTACCAGTCCAACGCCGCCCGGGTTCTCACCGCAGGCTTCTCCTTTGCGGCCCTGGTGGGCATCCTGGCCGCTCAGGTGGGGGCTATCTCCAAGGTCCTCACGGTGTTCGGCATCGACAGCAAAATGGCCGCGGTGGTCGCTATCAGCATTATCATCCTGTACACCTCCTTTTCCGGCATGTGGGGCGTGGCCCTCACTGACGTGGTTCAACTGGTGGTCATCTTCATCGGCGTACCCCTGACTACCGTTATCGGAATGGCAAAGATCGGCGGCTGGAGCGGCATGGCGGCCAAGCTGTCTGCCATGGATGTCCCCGGCGGACTGGACACCTACCTCAGCCCCACCGGCATCGGCCTGGCGGCTATGGCCTCCATCGCCCTGCCCATGATTGCCTATGAGATCATCGGCCAGGACTTCTATCAGCGCCTTTTGTCCGCCAAAAATGAGCGCATTGCCAAAACCGGCTGCATCATCGCCGGCTGTATCCTGATGGCTATGGGCGTCAACAGCGCCATAGATGGGATGCTGGCCCGTGCGTTTCTGGGCGACAGCCTCACCGAGGTCAGCGCCATCGCCTCGCTGGCGGTGGAGGTCCTGCCCACCGTGGCTGCGGGCATCGTCATTGCCGCTTTGTGCGCCGCTGTCATGTCCACCGCCGACTCCCTGCTGCTGGCCTGCACCTCCCATGTAGTCAACGACATCTATCTGGGGGCTATGGGCAAGTCCGCTGATGATGAGAACAGCTCCAAGGCCGTGCTGCGCATGTCTATTGTCACCACCGTGTTGGTTGGCGCCGCCTCCCTGTTTATTTCCCTGGCCATCCCCGGGATCATCACCATCCTGGACTATGCCTATACGTTCTATGCCAGCGGCCTGGTGGTGCCCGTCCTTTTAGGCCTGTTCTGGAAGCGGGGCAACGCCATGGCAGCAGTCACCTCCATCGTGGCGGGCGGCGCCGTGTCCCTGCTGTGCGTGTTCAAGGTGGTCAACATCCCTGTGGATGAGATTATCGTTGGCATGGTAGCCTCTCTGGCTGCCTACCTGGCGGTCACCCTGGCCACCTCCAAGGAGAAGTAAGTTCCAAAACAGACTCGTCAAACACCGTGATACCGTCCATTATGTTCGGGGGGAGCCGCTGAGGCGTCTCCCCCCGCTTTAAGCTGTAGAGTGAAAGGATAAGGTGCAATGGAACGATTGCTGATAACCAATATCGGCATACTGGCCACTCCTTTGGGGACCGGCCCCAGGAAAGGTCCGGACCAGGGGAAGATTAAACTATTAAAAGACGCCTGGGTCCTGATGGAGGATGGCGTGATTGTCCATGTGGGAACCGGCCCCGCCCCGGCGGCAGACAGTGTGATCGACGCCCAGGGGAGCCTTGTGACCCCAGGACTGGTAGACGCCCACACCCATCTGATTTTCGGCGGCTGGCGGCAGAATGAATTGGGGCTGAAGCTCCGCGGCAAGACATATCTGGAAATTCAGAACGGCGGAGGCGGCATCCAGTCCACCACCAACGCCACCCGTCAGGCCACGGAGGAGGAGCTGACCCGGAAGGCCGCCCAGGCGTTGGACGAGATGATGAGCTTCGGCGTTACCACATGCGAGGCCAAGAGCGGCTATGGCCTTGCCACCGAGCACGAGCTGAAGGCCCTGCAGGTGATCGAAAACCTGAGCCGCCGCCACCCTATGGACATTGTTCCCACTTTCATGGGCGCCCATCTGGTGCCCGCCGAGTACAAGCAGGACCGGGAGGCCTATATCCGCCTGGTCTGTGAGGAGATGATACCCAAGGTAAAGGAGCAGGGCATCGCCCGATACTGCGACGTGTTCTGCGAGGCGGACACCTTCACGGTGGAGGAGTCCCGCCGCATTCTGGAGGCGGGCAGGCAATACGGTCTGATCCCCAAAATCCACGCAGACGAAATCGAGGCCATCGGCGGCTCTCAGCTGGCCGAAGAGGTCGGCGCCATCTCCGCCGAGCACCTTATTGTCTGCCCCCCCGAGGGGATTGCCAGCCTGGCCAGGGGCGGCGTCATCGCCTGCCTCCTCCCCGCCACCAGCTTCTACCTGGGGGCCGGCTTTGCCCCTGCCCGGGATATGGTAAGCGCCGGGGTCCCCGTGGCCATGGCTACCGACTTCAATCCCGGGTCCTGCCCCTGCCTCAACCTGCAATTTGTCATCAACCTTGGGTGCCTGAAGTATAAGCTTACCCCGGAGGAGGTTCTAACCGCCGTCACCCTCAACGCCGCCGCCGCCATCGGCCTGGCGGACAAGGTGGGCTCTGTGGAGCCGGGCAAGCAGGGCGATCTGGTGATCTGGAAGGCTCCCGACCTGGACTACATCTGCTACCGTATGGGGAGCAGTCTGGTCAAAACCGTTGTGAAAAAAGGCGTGGTGGTGGACTGATGAACCGAACCGACTATCAGATTTTAAACCTTTTGCAGGCGGACAGCCGCACCACCCTGAAGTGCATCGGGGACCAGGTGGGCCTTACCGCACCCGCTGTCTCCGAGCGCATCCGGCGCATGGAAGACAAAGGCGTGATTAACCGCTTTTCCATCAGCGTCGACCGCACCCTGCTGGACTGCAATCTGACCGGGTTTATCCTTATCGCGCTGTTTCCGGAGAAGTACAGTCAGTTCTGCAGGTTCTGCGAGGACGCTCCCGCCATTACCGCTCACCACCACCTGGTGGGCAAGCTCAACGGCCTGCTGCGTTTCGCCGTAAAAGATACCCACGAGCTGGATGAGCTTTTGGCCGCCCTCAAGTACTACGGAGACTCCCAGACCTCTGTGGAATTGAGCACCTACTTTGACCAGAAGGACCTGCCCCTGCCCAATTAGAAAATCCCTTATTAACCTCGTGTTGCTCCTGCTTCTCTATTTAAATTGATGTATATGCATACAATATCTGTCCTAAAAACAGAATACAGGGTGACTGAATCTCACAATCACCCTGTATTAACCACAAGGAGTTTCCCTTTCAGCTTGATTATGCTCAAAGTAAACCGAACTTGCATTATTTCCAGTAAATTTTGCTACCGGATATTTGGATGACTGTATTCCTGGGCAATTTAAGCAAATGTATGATATTCAAATAGTCTACATAACTACAGCCTAAATGCAGTAAGCTAAAAGCACAAAATATCATACTTGCAAAAACGTAGGAACATGGAATCGTCAAAAATAGAATCAATGAAATACCCCCTAAAATCATTGACGGAAATAGGTTTACAAAAATGAATCTGTTTCTTGTTATGGGGGTGGTGCAAGTTATTCCAATTCCCTGCATGGTGTAGAACATAAACACCTGGCTCTCCGCTGGAAAGCATAATGCATGGAGAAGCTCATGAACGGGAAAGAACAACAGTGCTATAACAATACCGATCATCCAGGCAGCGCGAGAAAATGCAAATCCTCCCAGATATACACGCTTACAATAGACGCAAAGAGCAAATATAAGGAGAATCGGCATTAGCATAAAGACAGATTTTGTTGTGACCTCTGGCAAAGATTTTGCGTCCGATTCTACATCAACAGTAGGAAGATTGTTTCCATTATACTTGCCAATCCATTTAACTTTTATCAAAATAATCCTCCTCCGTAAATGAAAGAATTTCTAAAAACCATTCAATTTATCAATTATCATACTATATTTTCTTGCCTATTACAAGGCATTAAATGAGATATTTGTGTTAGCCCTCACGACTGTAAGGGCTGACATATAATTGCATATTTGTACATATATTTGCTAATTATTCACTATTTTACCCAACAACACTTAAACTGATAAGGGACATTAGAAATAAAAACTGCCTGACCGCCGGCCAGGCAGTTTTTTTCATGAATCTCTTAGAACAGGCCGGTGATTCTGCCATTACTATCCACGTCGATTTTCTCGGCAGAGGGCACCTTGGGCAGACCGGGCATGGTCATGATGTCGCCGGTAAGGGCCACAATAAAGCCCGCTCCGGCACAGACCTTCAGGTTGCGGACCGTGACGGTGAAGCCCTTCGGAGCCCCCAGCAGGGTCTGGTCGTCAGAGAAGGAGTACTGAGTTTTGGCCATGCAGATGGGCAGCTCACCGAAGCCCAGCTCAGTGAGCTGCTGGACCTGCTTTTCGGCATTGGGGGTAAGGACTGCTTTGTCGCCGTGGTACACCTGCTTTACAATAGTATCCAGCTTCTCCTGGATGGGGGCCTTCTCATCATAGACGAAGGAGAACCGGTTGGGCTCCCGGCACAGCCGGACCACCTCCTGTGCCAGGGCGATACCTCCCTCGCCGCCTTTGGCCCACACCTCAGACAGGGCCGCATTGACTCCCAGCTCGCTGCATTTCTTCTCTACCAGCTCCAGCTCGGCCTTGGTGTCAGTCGGGAAAGCGTTGATAGCCACTACGCAGGGCAGGCCGTAGACATTTTTTACGTTGTACACATGCTGGAGCAGGTTGGGCAGGCCCTTCTCCAGCGCCTCCAGGTTCTCACTGTTCAGCTCGGCCTTGGGCACGCCGCCGTGGTACTTCAGCGCACGGACGGTGGCCACGATGACCACGGCAGAGGGCTTGAGGCCCGCCTTGCGGCACTTGATATCAATAAACTTCTCCGCCCCCAGGTCGGCGGCGAAGCCCGCCTCGGTGACGGCGTAGTCGGCCACTTTCAGGGCCATGCGCGTGGCCATGACAGAGTTGCAGCCGTGGGCGATGTTGGCAAAGGGGCCTCCGTGAATGAAGGCGGGGATGCCCTCCAGGGTCTGAACCAGGTTGGGCTTGACGGCGTCCTTCAGCAGGGCGGCCATGGCCCCATCAGCCTTCAGATCGCGGGCGGTGACGGGCTTGCCATCGTAAGTATAGGCCACGATCATTCTGCCCAGCCGCTCCTTCAGGTCCAGGATGGAGGTGGACAGGCACAACACTGCCATGATCTCGCTGGCCACCGTGATCTCAAAGCCGTCCTCACGGGGCACACCCTGCATCTTGCCGCCCAGCCCATTGACTATGTGCCTCAGCTGGCGGTCATTCATGTCCACAGTCCGCTTCCAGGTGATCTGCTTGACGTCGATACCCAGGGCGTTACCCTGCTGGATGTGGTTGTCCAGCATAGCGGCCATCAGGTTGTTGGCTGCACCAATGGCGTGGAAGTCGCCGGTGAAGTGGAGGTTGATGTCCTCCATGGGGACCACCTGGGCGCAGCCGCCGCCAGCAGCCCCGCCCTTTACGCCGAACACAGGCCCCAGGGAGGGCTCACGCAGGGCGACAGCGGACTTTTTGCCGATCCGGCGCAGACCGTCGGCCAGGCCCACCGAGGTAGTGGTCTTTCCCTCGCCGGCGGGGGTAGGGGTGATGGCGGTGACCAGAATCAGCTTGCCGTCGGAGGCGGTGGTTTCGTTGAGCAGCCTGTAGTCGATCTTGGCTTTGTAGCTTCCATACATCTCCAGATATTTCTCGTCGATGCCGGCGGAGGCGGCAATTTCGGTAATTCGCTGCGGGATATGCTCCTGGGCGATCTCAATGTCGGACCTGATGCTCATAGCTGTAGACCTCCTGTTTTTTGATTTGCTGCAAATTTGACTTGTAATTTAACTGACATTATTATAAATCGCCTATAAAAACAAGTAAACTGCATTTCTTTTTTACTTGTGAGCAAATACTTTCTTTTATAAAGTAAAAAGGAGGTTTTTTCTGTTTCCCAAATTGTGGAAGATTGTTCTGCTGCCCCGCCCCCTTTGAGCCCTCGGTTCACTTCGGGCAGCTTACATTTTGCGGAACCTGTCAGGCGCAAAGCACAGGCCATCCGCCGATGTGTTTTCGATTTTGAGAAATCTTTGCCTGCGCTCCAAGGTTGAATACAAATTTATTTTTTGCACGCAAAATGAGCACAGGCAATATAATTGACTGTGCTCATTCTGCATAAAGAAAAGCAGCGGGCTGCCCCGCCGCTTTTCAGTCCTTTAAAGCAGATAATCTCCCAGATAACCGTTCACCATCTCATCATAGGACGGGATGCCAGAGACGACAATCTGTTTTTCGCTGTTGTTGTTAAACGCGTTGATATAGGCGTTGACACCTGCCAGATGGCGGCCCACACGCAGCTCCATAGGGAAGTTTCCAGCGCTGTAATCCACATAGAGCAGGCCCAGGTCATAGGCAATGACATAACAGGGGTCCTCGCCGGTCAGGATCAGGTCCTCGTCGGTATACCCGCGCAGACGGCCCTGGACCGGGTTGCCCGTCTCCATCAGCAGGGCGTAGGTCTCGGTAAAGTCGCCCAGCTCCCGGTGGGTCAGGCCGTGGAGGCTGACGGGAGAGGGCTCCAGGGACATCTTGATGCCCTCCAGCTGGAGGTCCAGCACACCCTCAGAGGCGATGGTCATGGCCCGCTCGTGGGCCACGGTGGCGTTGTTGACGGCGTACTCCGGGCTGGATTCGTGCATGTCAATCTCCATGTCAATCCCCAGCGTATTAATCATATTGGTGACCGCATAGCCCACCTGCTCAGAGATGGTGCCGTCCTTCACGCCGGGGTAGCAGCGGTTCAGGTTCCGGGTCTCGGAGCCGGACAGGGTCTGGCCGGATGTGTGGGTGTAAATGTCCGGGTCCGGCCACTGGTCAATGGGGTTGGTAGCCCGGGAGCCGTAGTGGAAGGTGCGGGTCTCGCCAGTCTTGGTGGTAAAGTGCATGTACTGAGGACTGCCGTCCAGGGGATCATTGTGGGTGAAGGCGGAGTTATTGATGTTGGGAATCACATAGACGGTTCCCTGTTCCACCTTGACATTTTCCTCAAACACAATGGCGGCCATGTGCCCGGCGGGCTCGCTGGGGTGGGTGCCGCCCAGCAGCAGCAGGGAGCCGCCCTCCTTTTCCCCTTTGAGCACATAGACATCTGTATCGGCAATGGTGCCGGCCAGATTCTCATTGTATCGGGACAGCTTGAATACTTCAGTAACGCCCGCCCCCTGTCTGATGTCCTCTACAAAGTGCCGCTTGGCGTAAAAGTTCATTCCGGCGGCCCCTGCAATGATGGCGGCGGCCAGAATAACAGCGATTCCTGTGATATAACTCTTTTTCATTCTGTCTGCCTCCTCACTTAATCAAAAGTATCCGCAGCAGCAGCGGGATCAAAATCATTCCGGCATTGATCTGGTCGGCCAGCTTTTCTTCCTTGAAGATCAGGTTATACAGGGTACTGACAAACACGATCAGCGCGATGCCCAGATAGATGTACGTAATCATATTTTCATACCCTCCTTTAAAACAGTCCGGCAATCAGCTTGGAGTTAGCCAGGAAGAAGCTGGCATAGGCCAGCAGGATTACGATTGGCACCAAACAGCGCTTGAGAATCCTGGTGTAAGGCTTGACGTCGGTGATCTGTGCGGCGAACAGGCCGGCCAGGGCGGTGGGGGGCATCATGTCGCCCACCGCGGCAATCAGGCTGATAGCAGCCAGAACGACCACCGAGTTTCCGCCCAGCAGGGAGGCGTAGATGTAGGCAAAGGGCACGCCCAGCACGGAGCAGGCCCCGTAGGAGGACACCGCACCGAACAGGGGGATGCTGACGGCGCAGGCCACCAGCCACAGCACCTGGGGCAGGCGCAGACAGCTGATGACCACCAAGCCGCGCACGCCGGTGGCGGTCATGACCTCGATGAACATGCCTACGCCCATCAGGATGCCCATGACAGGGGCGGCGGTGCGGATCGCAGAGGGGACGGCCTGGAGCATATTGATTTTCTTGCCGGTAAACATCCCGGTTACAGCGCTGAGCAGGAACATAAGGGGCATACCGATGTCCTCTCCCAGCTTCAGCACCTTAAAGACCACCATCAGGGCCACCAGCACGATCAGGGGGATGTAAATCTTAATGCCATACTTCTTCCGCACGGCGTCCTGCTCCACCAGGGCGGGCTTCAGCTTCTCATAGTCCAGGTGCCGGGCCTGCTTATAGCCCAGAAGCAGCACAAACAGGATGGCCAGCGGGAAGGTCAGCAGAGCCAGCGGACCCTCGAAGCCCACATAGGGCACGTCAATGCCGGCACAGATAATCAGCGCGGCGGTGTTGACCGGGGGCGCGATCATGCCCAGCAGAGCGCCCATGGCGATGATGGAACCGGCGGTCACCGCGTCGATTCCCATCAGGGCCAGCACCGGGGCCATAATGGAACCGGCGGACAGAACGGCGGCGGTGGAAGAGCCGGTAATCATGCCGGGGAACATGATGATGAGCATGATGAGGATGAGCAGCACAGCGGGCACCTTGTGGAACTTCTCGATAATCAGGCTGCTCAGAGCGTCCAGCGCGCCGGAGTCCTCAATCACCTTCATGAAAATCATGGCACAGCCGATGGTCAGGATCGTATCCACATAGCCAAACTCGCCCTCGACCATCATGCGAAGGGTCTCAACCCCCAGGCCGCCTTGAATCGCGCCGCACAGAGCCGCAATCATCATGGACACGCCCACCGGCAGCTTCAGCGCAAAGCAGCCCACCATGAACACGCCCAGCATGATGACAAACGTAATGACATAAGCGGTCATATTTTTTCTCCTTCATCCAGATTTTAAACGATCAGGCCAGCGTCCTTTTATTACACACCGAACAGGGTCTTCAGCGTCTCGATGCAGTCGGCCACCTGCTCCACGTAGGCGCTGGGGGTGCTGTTTCCGGCCAGGATGCCGCTCATCAGGCCGTCACCGTCACCCTCGCTCACCACGATGGCAATGTCGGCGGCGGCAAAGGCGGGGCTGATAAAGGAGTCGGACAGCGTGCCGCGGCGGGCGGAGCCGCCGGTGTGCAGCGCCACCACGGTGATGCCCAGCTCGTCGGCCTTGCTCAGCAGGTCCTCGGTGCGGGCCAGCTCCTGGTCGGCGTCAATGCCGGCGGCGCCCAGGCCCTTGGAGGAGCCGCCCACAGCCAGCAGCAGCGTCTTGCAGTCCGCGCTGAGCTCGTCAGCGGTGATGGTGTTGTTCAGCTCCACCTCCACGCCGGCCTTGTTGCACAGGGTGCCCACAATCTCCACGTCGGCGCTCTGGCCGATGCTGGTGAGGACGGCAGGGGTGGCGCAGGAACCAGAGGTGATCTCGGGCAGGTTGGAGGCGTCGCCGCCGGTCTGCGCGCCGGAAGCGGCAGAGTTGTTTCCGCCGTTGGGGGCGGCAGGGGCCTTGGTCTCGCCGCCTCCGCAGGCGGTCAGGGAGAGGGTCATGGCGGCGGCCAGAGCAAAGGTCAGCAGTTTTTTCGTATTCATATTTAAACTCCTTTATAAGTTCCCGTCTCCGAAGAGACGGGAACAGTAATGATTTTAAGTTTTTAATATCCAACAGCAACGCCGTCACTGAACTCGGCACCCATAACGCCGGTAGCTTCAGCACTACCTTGGAGTGTTCCGTCGGGCATATACATAATACCAGTCGGGATACCAACATAGCCCTCTTTAACTTGTGTATGGCCCAGGGCACTCAGTTGATCCAACACACTTTGCTCCATCTCTGGTGTATACATGATAGACGGTCCCATTGCAGTAATACGGGGAGAGTTGATTGCTTCGTCAATGTTCATCTTGTAATCAATGGCATTTAGGATTACCTGGCACACACCAGGATAAATCGTTACGCCACCAGGAGCACCACAGGTCATAAAAGGTTTACCATCGGGGTCCAGTACCACAGTGGGGGACATGGAAGACAATGGGCACTTTCCAGGCTGAACGGAGTTGGAGTAGCCGGAACCGACCACAAAATCGCCCAGTTGGTTGTTCATAAAGAAGCCATAGTCATCTACATATACGCGGCTTCCCCAAACACCATTAATTGTATGGGTAATAGTAACCATATTGCCCGCTTTGTCGGCAACAGAGAAGGAGGTAGTATTTTGGCTCTCGGTCTCATAATCCCACGGATTTCCATAAGAGAAGTCTTGAGATTTCGTCATATCCACCTTATTTGCCAAAGTTTTTGCGTATTCCTTGCTGATAATGCCGTCGATAGGCACATCAACAAAACGGGTGTCGCCCATATATTGTCCCCGGTCAGCCCACACCATCTTCTGGACCTCGGCCAGCTGATGCCAATATTCCACTGTATTAAACTCATAAACGGGCAAATTTTCCAAAATGTTCAAGGTTTCTACAATAAAGGTCCCGCCAGAGGAGGGAGAGTTGGAAGAAGCGATGGTGTACCCCCGATAAGTGCCCGATACAGCCGATTCCTCCCAAGGCTGGTAACCATCCAAGTCCGCCTGAGTCATAACGCCGCCGGCATTCTGTACGGCATGAATCATGGCGTCAGCCATAGCGCCTTTGTAGAATCCATCCGGTCCCTTATCCCTGATAAGCTCCAGTGCTTTCGCCATATACTCATTTTTGATAATGGAGTTTACCGGTTTTACCATATCATTTTCATCCAAATAAATTTCGGACAGTTGGGCGTTGGAAGCCATATCAGCGTAGGCATATTCAATCCACTGGTACAGCTCAGGAGTAACTACATAACCCTCCCGGGCCATGTCAATTGCGGGTTGAATCACGTCCTCCCAATTCATCGTACCATACTCACTCAACGCCTGATACAAACCAGCCACTTCGCCAGGAACGCCAACAGACAGGCCGCCATACATATTGTGCTCGCCGATTACGTTGCCTTCTTCGTCCTGGACCCACAGCTCTGCGGTTTGGAACATAGGTGCAGTTTCCCGGAAGCTGAGGAAAATAGTATTTTCAGTCTCAGCATTGTAGAAGGTCATAAAGCCACCACCTGCCACACCGCACATTTGGGGCATAGAGACAGTGAGCGCTAAGGCAGTGGCTACCGCCGCATCCACAGCATTGCCGCCTTTCTTCATAATGTCAACACCAACCTGGGCAGGCTCATACCGCAGAGCGGCCACCATGCCGTTCTCAGCGGTAGTCAGCCGCTCAAAGTTGATATTCTTGCCATTCTCATCCCAACTGCGATATTCCTGGGGAATGTCCATATAGACGGATGGCGTCTGTTCCGGGGGCGCAGGGTTTTGGCTTGAACTTGCAGGAGGTGCGCTGCTGCCAGCATGGGTGGGCTTTTGAGGCCCACAGGCAGCTAATGACAATACCATCGCCGCAGTCAAAGCCAGTGCTAGGAACCTTTTCATATATATTCCTCCCTTTTAATAATGCGGCATATTCTCAGCTAGTATGACACGCCGCATAAAACTGTAAACATCATATAAATCTCCGGTTATTTTGTCTATATAACTCTCATATCTCTCTCGTTTTCTTTGTAGAAATTTTCATTTCTTCCTAAAATGGGCAAGAAAAATCCCGTCAAAAGGACGGGATTTTTCTGCCCTACTCCGGGCGGACCCGATACATCTGCTTGGGGCGGCCCACCTTGCCGTATACGCTCTCCACATCCACCAGCTTCTGCTGGGTCATGTGCTGCAAATAGCGGAACACCGTCTGATAGGCCAGGCCGGTCTCCCTTGAGATATCGTTCGCCGTTACAGGGGCGCTGCACTGGCGGAGAAAGTGCAAAATCAGCTCCAGGGTCCCGTGGCTGATCCCCTTGGCAAAGCTGATATCAATATTTTGCTGCTCCAGCAGGCGCAGGTGCAGCCGGACCCGGCTGATAATATCGGGGGCTTTGATGGGCTTCAGTGCAAAGTCGCTGGCGCCGGCGGCCAGAAACTCATCGGCCACCCGCTGGCACTCGTCGATGGTAAAAACAATGATGGGCACTGTGGCCGACAGGCGGCGCAGCATCCGCACCCCCTCTACCCCGTTGAGCCCCGGCATGTGGTAGTCAATCAGCACAAGGGTGGGGCGCAGCTGGGTGAACAGCTTCAGCCCCGCGTTCACATCACAGGCGGCGGCCGTATTCCAGCCCTGGGTGCGAAACAGGGTTTTCAGGGCAAAGCAGATATCATCCTCGTCGTCAATACACAGAATCGTCACATTTTGTCTCTGGTCCATGTCCTACTCCTCCTTTGGAATGCTTATGGTAATGACTGTTCCTTTTCCTTCCACACTTTGCAGCTCCACTCTGCCGCCCAGCCGCTCCACCACATCCTGGACAAAAAACAGCCCCAGTCCGCTGGAGTCGCTGCCGGAATAGCCCCGGTCCCAAATATCCTTCAGCTTCTGCTCCGCAATTCCCCTCCCGTTGTCAATCACCTGAAAGCGCACCCACATATCGTCAGCGTCGGAGCGAATGATAATATTCAGCCGCCGGTCCTTCTGGGCGGCATGCGCGGCATTCTGAACCAGATTCACCAGCACGCGGGAAAACAGAATGCCATTGACCCGGACCGTTGCCTCCGGCTCAGCCGCCTCAACGCGGATCAGAGAGGCATAGTCCTCTATGGATATCTGGGCGGACACCCGCCGCAGCAGCTTTTCCACCGAGATTCGGGTGGTCTTGTCCTGGTAGAGAATCTCAGAGATCATCTGACTCATGTGCTCCACCGCATTCTCCACCCGCTCCAGCAGCTCCACCTGCTCCGTCCGGCCGTCCTGCTCACACTCCAGCCGGAACACCCCAACCAGAGTCTGCACCACCGTCAGCGGCGATTTCAGGTCGTGTACCAGGTGCTGAATCTCCTGATATGTGCGGCTGCGCATCTCGTTTATCCGGGCCTTGGCGCGGATGGCCTCGTTCTGTTCCTTCAGGGCGTCCATCTCCCGCAAGGAGTTTTCGTCCCGGAGCATGATAAACAGCAGCACAGCGCAGATGGCAAACAGCAAAATTCCCATTCCGCCGATGGTGTCCAGGGCGTTCTCCCCGTCCAGCAGCCGCCCTGCCAGCTTGATCGACTGGGACATCTCCCCCCGGCCCACAGGCAGAAGAGCGGCAGCGGGCATGATATCTAAAAACTGCCAGGCAATCAGCTCCATGGCGACAAAGGCCGTCTTTTTCCCCATGGAGATATATTTATAGTCCAGCTTGTCAAAGAGAATGATAAAGAGGGCGGCGGCAACGGCGGGCAGGCCAAAGTCGTAATAGATTCCGTGGATGACGTCTATGCTGCGGTAGGTGGCATACAGCAGCAGAAGGATCAGCCCTGCGTTAAAATACCACGCATCCCGCCGCTTCCAGCGAAATTCCAGGGCATCGGCCACCAGAAACGCCCCACAGTAGTGCGGCAGGGCCCGAACCGCGTTCAGTGCCACCAGCCGCAGGGCCGCGTCTATCAGGTCCAGCCGTTCTCCATTCTTCAGAGCCAGATAGAGAAAGTTCCGCACCTGAAAATTATCCACGGTAAACAGCAGCGGCATAAAAAAGCTCAGCGCAATCAGCCCCATGCCGGTCAGCAGCACCCTTTTGCTGTGGATGGAAACCGTCAGTTTCCCTGAAGTCCAGCCCCTTTTCACAACATTCCCCCCTATCCCCTCGCGCGCGGTGTTTTTTCACAGCGGCTCAGTCAGCATACGGCTCCGGGGCTGTCAGCCCTCCCGGCGCAGTCTGCGAAAGCCCAGCCAGATTGTTCCGGCCGCGCCAGCCAGGCACAGCACCGCCCGCCAGCGGGGGTAGACCGTCTCAAAATAGACGGCGCTCTCCCCAGGCGGCAGAAGCCGCTCCGGGTCAAATGTCAGCCCATAGTCCGCCACCAGCCGTTTGATATCCAGCAGGTGAATCACCGGCAGGCCCTGCTCGCTGTACCGGCGGAGCAGGCCGCTTTTCTCCGACGCTGCCCCCAGGCTTCCGGGCTGAATCACCCCGCAGGGGATGCCGTCGTCCTCCAGGCCCTGGGTGGCGATGCTGCCCCCCACCCCGACAAAGCATTGGAGCGCGCCCTCCGCCTGGAAGAGGTCCATGCGGGCTTTTAGATTTTTCTCATAGTCCGGCTCCTCCATCAGCGGCACGCCGTAGCCCGCGGCCCGCGTTAAAACCTGGGAGCGCAGCTCCGGGTCCATCTCCGCCCCGCAGTCGTAGTCGCCGCCGGGAGTGATGAGGACAGGCGGCCGCTCCAGCAGGCCGGCCTGATACAGCCGGCAGGCCATATCCGGGAAAGTGAGCTCCGGCTGATTGGCTCCATAGGTGGAGGCCCCCACCGACGTCATGTAGACACAGTCCACATCAAGGGCCTGGCAGGCGGCCAGCACCGCCAGATTCATGGCCGGAAAGCTGCCGGAAAAGCACCCCCCTACCCTGTCGCCCGGCTGCACGCCCGCCCGATGGAGCAGCTCCACCGCCAGGGCGGCCATGTCGGGATTGCAGGTAGTCCGCTTGGCGGCGGGGTCCCCCAGGGTGGTGGTAATAAAGGTGTACCGCTCCCCCACCAGGCCGGTGCGGTGATAGTCCTCCTCCGTCAGCTCCAGACCGGCCTGGAGCTTCATCTCCTTCACTGCGTCCATCCACTGCTGCATCAGCCCCGCGGCCTCCAGCTTTGCGCTGAAATTTTCCGCCTTCGCCGTTTTGGCCCCGGCAAGGGTCAGCGCAATGCCCGCAATCAGCCATCCGGCGGCGATATACAAAACCATCCGCTTTGCTCTCGACACCGCCTACACCCCCAAAGCCAGCACACATAAAACGGTGGCCCCTGTGGTAATGGCCAGGCTCAGGCCCGTGCTTACAAAGCCCTGCCGGTCAAACTCCCGGGCCAGTAGCCCGGGCAGTATCACCCCGATTACCGGAATGGAGAATCCCAGCGCCCCGGCGATCCAGGAAAAAAAGAAGGTCAGCAGCAACAGCAGGGCAAAGCGCCGCCGCCCATAAAGGATTACCACGCAGGCCAGCAGGCGGCACACCGCCACCGCCAGGCCTGCGCTGAGCAGCGTAAAAACCAGCCGGGCGGGATTTTGCAGGTTGAGCGCCAGATAGCCGGAGATAATCAGCCCTGCGGAGTACCCCGTCAGCTCGGTATAAATCAGGCTGATGATAACGCTGAGTATAATAACCTGGTTATACAAAGGGGATCCCCTCCTCTTCTACTCGGGCCAAAACCGCCCGTCCCTCGCCGGCAATATTTCCGATGGCAAATACCGCGCAGCCCTCGTCCAGCCCGGAGAAATCCAGCGCTCTGGCGCTGGGGAAGCCCTTCACCAGTATGGAGCGCCCCTCCAGCCGGGCCCGCATATAACCCTGCGAGGCCCCAAGCAGCCAGACCTCCCGGGGAGACAGAGCCAGGCAGGCTTGGAGCATATCCTGCGTGCGGCTGCCCCGGTCAGCGCGGTTGTTCACCAGAAGAATCAGCCTTTTCCCGCCCAGGCTGTACCGCTCTCTCAGGCTCTCCCACACCATGCAGGTGGACTGCACATCATTGATGGACAGTCCGTTAATCCAAACCGCGCCGCGGACCCGGTAAAGCGCCAGCGCGAAGGGGTCCCGCTTAAACCGGGCCATCCCCTCCAGGGCGGTCTCCCGGCTGACGCCCAAGCGCTGGCAGACCGCCAGGGCCAGGGCAATATTCTCCGCAAAATCGAAGGCGGGCTCATCTCCCCCAGGACAGACGGCGACCAGCTCGCTGCCCATCCTCCGGGCCGCGGCGGCCATGCCCGCCGTCTGAACACGCTCTGCGGTGAACAGAACACCGTTTTGGGGAATCGTATTGCACAGCGCGCCGCAAATCTCCTCCAGCGTCTCCCCCATCACATCGGTGTGGTCCCGGCGCACATTGGTAATCACGCCCACATCCGCCCGTAAAATCTGGTGCTGAGCCGCATATTGCAGCTCCGGCTGGAGCGCCATACACTCCACAATCAGCACCTGGGCCCCCTGGCCGGCCGCCCGCTGGAGAATTTTGATCTGCTCCTTAATATTCGCCCTCCCCCGGCGCGTCAGAAGCTCCTCGGCTCCGTTTACATCAATGGTCATCGGATCGGTGCCTGTGGTCTTGCAGAACACCCGGAGACCTCCCGCCCGCAGGCCGGCCTCGATCAGGCGGCACACGGTGGATTTTCCCCGCGTCCCGTTGACATGAATCACATGGGAGAGCTGCCCGCGGGCCTTTCTGGTCTGTCTGGCCTCCCTAAGCAGGAAGGCCGCCCAGAGCGCGGTCAGGATTAAAATCAGCCAAGACACGGCGCACCACCCCCCTCGTCCGATCCGGCGCATCCATTATCCCATTTATCATGATAAATTCCTTTGTTCCAATTCGTCAAGAGAGAAATATGAGACAAATGGATTTCAGCTCCCGCTCCCCTGGCCCGTTCCGCAAACAAGCTCCCGCCGGATTGGCGGGAGCTTGCTCCGCTCCTCTCACTCGTCAAAGACAATTGAAAGCCTGTCAGCTTTGTCCGTTTGGATTTTCCAGCTTTCCCACATTGATAACATCCTTCTGTCAAGATCCTGTTTCCCCCCAGCGCACGCCTCTTTTTCAGTTCAGTGCTTGCAGCAGCACGCCCCATCGGTTTTCATGCCCGGCTCTGTAATATTGTCACAGAACTGCGGGGGCGTTTTCCGTATAATAAGCCCATCAAATCCGGGAGGTCATAATATGAAGGCATATGTGAAGGCAAGGCGCAGCGCTTTTGTTGACACAGATTCCTGCGTCGCCTGCGGCTGCTGTGTAAAGGTATGTCCGCTGGGGGCCATCTCTGTGGACCGAGGTATCGCCGCCAAGGTTGACCCGCAGCGGTGTGTGGGGTGCGGAAAGTGCGCGAAGGAGTGCCCCGCATCCGTCATTTCCATTCAGGAGGTTTTGGCATGAAAAAGCATTGGTATGACTACCTCTGGGTCCTCTCGCTGACCTACCTGCTTTTAGGTTTTTTCAATATCCTTTTTGCCTGGCTTGGTCTGCTGTGCTTCTTTATCCCGCTGATAATCTCTGTCGCCGGCGGCACAAAGGGCTACTGTAACCGCTACTGCGGCAGGGGCCAGCTGTTTGGCCTGCTGGGCGGACGGTTTGGGCTGTCCCGAAGAAAGGACATTCCAAAATGGATGAAGAGCAAGCCTTTCCGCTATGGATTTCTGATTTTCTTCTTCATCATGTTCTTCCAGATGCTCTGGACCACCTGCCTGGTCTTCGCAGAGGTCCAGGGACTGAAGCAGGCGGTTACGCTCCTCTGGACGCTGAAGCTGCCCTGGAGCTGGGCCTATCACGGGACGCTGCTCCATCCGGGCGTGGCCCAGTTCGCCTTCGGGTTTTACAGCGTTATGCTCACCTCAACCGTCCTCGGGCTGATTACAATGGTGCTGTTTAAACCCCGCAGTTGGTGCGTATACTGTCCTATGGGAACCATGACTCAGCTGATCTGCAAGGTCAAACACCAGAAGGGTAACATTATCACAGAACAGAAATGAGGCGTTTGGTATGATAACGCCAATACATAGAGATAAGGAGGACAAAATATGTCTATCGTCAATATCAATCAGAATAACTTCAGCAAAGAGGTCATCCAGTCCGACCGGCCTGTCCTGCTGGACTTCTGGGCTCCATGGTGCATCCCCTGCCGTATGGTCGCCCCCATCCTGGATGAGATCGCCCGGGAGCGCGCCGACGTCAAGGTGGCCAAGGTCAACATCGACGAGCAGCCGGAGCTGGCTGGCCGGTTCGGCATTATGAGTATCCCCACCCTGATGGTTATGAAGGGCGGAGAGATCACAGGCCAGGCCATGGGGGCCAGACCCAAGCATCAAATTCTCGGGCTGCTCTGAGGGGGTGCCTCCATGGGATTTTTCGACTTTTTGAGGGGGCCCGATATCAACCAGGGCGTGAGAGAGTTCCGGGAGACGCCCGGCGCTCTTCTGCTGGATGTACGCACGCCTCAGGAGTACGACGCAGGCCATATCCCCGGCAGCCAAAACGTCCCCCTTCAGATTCTTGACACATCGGGAACCATGACCGCCCCCAAGGACACGCCTGTATTTGCCTACTGCTATTCAGGCAGCCGGAGCTGGCAGGCCGTAAGAATGCTGACCCGCATGGGCTACTCCCGCGCAAAAAATATAGGCGGAATCACCGCCTATACAGGAGAGACAGAGCGCTGACATGAGCGCCCGAGCGCCGCCGGATGGGACTTCCTCAGGGGCTGCTCAGGGCGCTCAGCCTCTTTTCGTCCAGAAGCTCCACCGCGCCCCGCGACAGCCTCACCATTCCCTCGCTCTGGAGATAGCGCAGCATCCGGGTTACCACCTCTCTGTGGGTCCCCAGGTGCCGGGCGATGGAATCATGGGTGAGCTTCAGCTGTCTGCTGCCCTCAATGGCCGACTCCTCCAACAGGAAGCCCGCCACCCGCTGGTCCATGCTCTTCCACATGATCTGCTCCACCAGCCACATGACCTCTGAAAACCGGGCGGCCATCACCTCATTGGTATAGTTGGCCGCCGGCGCGGACTCCTCCATAATGCTCCGGTACAGCTCCGCCGGAATCACCCAGAGGCTTGTGTCCTTCTCCGCTTCAATGGTGATGTCAAACTGAATGCTCCGCAGCATACAGGAGGCGGAAAACAGGCAGACGTCCCGGTCAAGCAGACGGTAGACAGTAATCTCCCTGCCCTCGTCGGAGAGAATGTAGGCCCGGAGCTGTCCCGACTTCACCAGCAGCAGCCCAGTGCAGTCCATACTGCCGCTGTGGATCACGGTCCCTCTGCCAATCTGATGGCAGACAAGACCGTCAAGGATGCGGTTCCGCTGGACGTCTGACAATTTGTCCCATATGGGAAAGCAGCTCTGAAACGACATCTTGCGCCGGACCTATGCTTTCCACAGGCTGTGCAGGTTGCAGTAGGCGTAGACGGCCTCTACCTCGTCGCCCTCACAAAGCGCAAAGCAGACCTCCGGCTTGTCGCCGGGATGCAGCAGCTTTCGCTGATTGCCCTGCCTGGTCTGTAAGGAGACCCACTGGATGTAGTGCTCCGGCAGCATGGGATGCTCCGTGGAACCGACGCGCACCCTTACCAGGCCGCCCTCCACCTGATACACGGGGACGTGCTTCTCCACGGCGGCGTCAGTGGCGCCGGGAATAATCTCCGTCATCCTCTGGCCACAGCACATGACCGGGACCCCAGTGTCCTTCACCATAGCAATTATATTGCCGCAGTGCTCACAGATGTAAAATTTTTGCTCCATTTGAAGTTCCTCCTTTTGTTCTTTGAGAAAATATTCCTCTTATTTAGGATATCCCAATCAAGAGAGAAAATCAAGGTTATATCAAAAATTCATAAGTGCAAGATTGCTTTCTCCGCTCCCTTGACTTTCCTCTTGACTCAAGAACTGTAAGAAGCGGCAAACGCCCCGGATTTTGTGCTAGAATCCGGGGCATTTTTTATGTTTAACCGCACTTTTCCGCACGCTTTGCCAAATTCCGCCCGTCTTGACCCGTAACCAGGTGGCACAGATGGCTCTGAATGCTCTGGAGAGCGAGATGGTGACCTTCACCGGCGTCCCTGGCATCGAGGC
>JAAWEX010000121.1 GCA_022794495.1 Lawsonibacter sp.
CAGATATATGAAAACGGTTTGGATGCCTTTGTAAGCGGCGTGAGTTTGGGGAAGTCACCGGATGTGGACGCGCCCCAGGTGAACATCCAGTACGCCGTGTTAGAGATCAACGAGGAGCACCATGAGCTGGTGGAGAAACTGTACTTCGATCGGCTGGAAGATTTCGTCTATGTGGAGCTGATGCGAGGCCTACAGCGGGGCTTTG
The DNA here is from genome assembly GCA_022794495.1 of Lawsonibacter sp. GTDB lineage: Bacteria > Bacillota > Clostridia > Oscillospirales > Oscillospiraceae > Lawsonibacter. Next base: position 206 of record JAAWEX010000121.1, read on the forward strand.
TCCCCAAGCAGTGCGCCAACTGCGGCAGGTGGTTTTTGCAGATGCCAGGTGCCAGCTACAACTACTGCGACCAGCCTGCGCCCAACAGCGAGGAGGGTAAGACCTGCCGAGAGGTGGGCTCCAGCAAGAGCTTCCGGGCCAAGGTACTCAACAACGAGGTTTGGGCCATCCACCAACGAGCCTATAAAAAATACTTTGCCCGCACGAAGAAGGGTACTATGACCAGGCCAGACTTTCTGGCATGGGAGACAGAATCCGAGCTGCTTCGGGATGAGGCGCTGTCAGAGTATGAACGAGCAAAGACAGAGGACGAGAAGGCCACCATTGCGGAACGGCTGCGAGAGAAACTGAACCGTCTGTGAGCGCGGCCCTATCTTTGTATACACTGGTGCAAGGCATCTTACAGAGTGCATTTGTCTTATGAAACGAGTCCCAAAACTTTCGCAGGCACATCCTGGAGCATAGAGGTGACTTCTTCCTCGGAGATTCCCTGCTCCAGCAAAATAGAGATAAATCGGAGCATAGCTTCAACGGGGTGCTCGCGGTTCCCCTGGCCCCGGTCGGTACACATAAAGCAGTGCTCCGCACCCACAATACGGATGTGTTCCGCCAGCTCCTGGGCAACGCAGTTGCCCTCTGCGATATTGTACCAGCACTTCTCCACCCAGACGCCGGTGTCGGCCAGCTCTTTCTGAGCCTGCGGGTCCACCACGGTGCGGTCAAACTCTGGGTGGGTTAGCACCATCCGGACGCCCCGGCGCACACCCTCCCGGCACAGCAAAACGCTCTCCTCCGGACTGAGGTGGCCTGTGGCCAGCGCGGCGCCGTATTTTTTTACGATATCCATGATCTCGAACACCACCGGTTTCAGCGCTCCGTCCTCATCCAGGATGGTGATCCCCTTCCGGGAGAAAAAATCCCCCGGCATATCCCCCGCATATAGGGAGTTCTGAGAATCCCGGGTGGGCATCCAGACGATTTTCGCGTCCCGCTTCAGGGCGTTTTCCACGGCGTAGGGATTGAGTCCCCCCACCGGCCAGTTCAGGACGATCCCGCCGTAAGCCACGGCGGAGGAATCGCTGTGCTGGTTGACCAGCTTGGCACGGGCTGCGGTGGACTCATAGTGAGATTTCAGCATGATACCCGCCATGCCGGCCTGTCCAGCCTCGTCTACCAAGGCGAAATCGTCCAGCAGACGGTTGAAGGGGGAGGGGGCCGCATGCATATGCAGGTCGTAAGCGCCGACCAGAAGAGCCTGGGCGCGTTTTTCAAACTCTTGATCCATAAAAGCGCAGATCCTTTCAAAATAGTATGGTGTAACGAGGGTCAGCGGATATGCCGGACAAGGCGCAGACGGCTTCTGTGGGCCAGCGTGTTTACTCCCCAGACGCCCAGCAGTACAAGGAAGGAGCCAAATATCTCCCGGGGGCCAAAGGGCTCCCCCAGAACGATCACTCCGACCACAATGGCCGTAACAGTGGATATCCCGCTGAAACTGGAGGCGGCAGCCATGGGCATACGGGTGAGCACAATATTGCGCAGAGCCGTGGCGTACAGGGAGGAACCCACCGCCAGAAAGAGCAGGCACGCGATGACAAGCGGATCCCCCAGGGGTAAAATGATTTGGCGCAGGGCTCCGGAGACTGCGTGATGAGTCAGTGCGACAGGGGCGTATACACCGAACATGGCGCAGGCCATAGCGTAGGTGACCTCCATCGGGGAGAGCTCCTGCCCGTATCTCCGGATGGAGAGATTCAGCATGGAGGACATCGTTGCCGCCAGCAGGAGCATCAAAAAACCAAACACTGTTGCCTGTCCGTCCCCTCCGCCGGAGTTGACCAATACCACGCCGCAGAAGCTGGTCAGGATAAAGGCCAATTGGCCCCGGGACGGCTTTTCCCGGAACACAGGAACGGCCAGCAGGGTAGAGATTAACGGGATCAGCGCCAAGATCACGCTGGCCTTTCCAGAGGGGTAGAACTGGATGCCCAGGGTCTCAAAGCCGCCGTTGAGCAGCTGAAACAGACAGATGGGCAAAACAGCCTGGCCCAGCGCCCGAAAGCGGCGGAATTGAATCAGTCCCAGCCCCTTAAAAATTTCCAGAATCAGAAGGCAGGTTCCGAAGCGCAGCGCGATGAGCAGCGAGGCGTCTCCCGCCAGCCTTTCGGTGAGCACCTTGAGGGGGAGATAGGCCAGGCCGAACAGGATATTGTAGACAACAGCGCCCAGAATGGGATTTTTCCGTGCGAAATACATTTCGGCATACCCTCGCTTTCAGAAAGGAGCGGCCTTTTCAGGGCCGCTCCTCTGATTTACTCCGCGGACTCGACCTGACCGACCGGCTGGCCGGAAAGGGTCTTGTCAAATTTTTTGTGCCGCTTAATCAGAACCACCAGGCTTCCGGCAGCGCCGATCATAATCAGCGCGGCGAACATACCACCAAAGTTGGCGATGATCTTCACGCCGTTGATCCCGACGGCGGCGATCATGATGTAGCCCACCGCCATGGGGATGATGCCCCACACGCATTTCAGCCACATGGGAGGCTCCGGATTCTCCGGGCTGATGCCGGAGGCCGAGATGCCCGCCATGGCGATGGCGTTGGAGTTGCAGGCGGTGACTGTGGACAGGAAGATCAAAATGACAAACAGCGGAATGATGATAAATCCGCCTGGCAGGGCACTGAGCATCTCATAGGGTACATTCTCTACGCCCATATCGTAGGACGCGCACAGGTCCGCCAGTCCAGCCTTCTGCACCCACAGTGCCGTACCGGATACCAGCACCATCCAGATCGCACTGATGGAGGCGCACACGCCCACATACATGCCCAGGATGGTCTTGACCTTCCGCCCGTAGGCGATACGGCCCATAAACGCGCCAGAGGTGGGAGCCCAGGCCATCCAGCTGAACCAGTAGAAGGTGGTCCACCACTGAGGCCACTGGCTCTCCTGAGAGGCGCCAGTAATCAGGATCCGCTCGATGAAGGTGCCGGCAAAGCCGCCCAGGGACTCAGTGGACAGATTAAACAGGAAGGAGGCGTTGGAGGTGACCAGCAGGAAGAACAGGAAAATGGCGAAGCCGTAGACGTTGATGTTGGAGACGTGCTTCATGGCCTTCTGGATTCCGGATACCGCCGTGGTCACCGTGACGACGGACAGCACAATACCCACCATCAGCCACAGTCTGGGGTCGGAGGGAAGGCCGGTCAGCTTGGAGATTCCGCCGGAGATGTTCATAAAGGCCTGGGCTACGGAGCCGGCCATACCGGCGCCGATGGCAAACAGAGTAATTCCGTCGATAATTTGCATCCAGCGGTGGGAGTAGACCCGCTCACCCAGCAGGGGGGATATCTCGTTGGCGATGGAGTAGGGCTTTTTCGCGTTGTAGTACATAAAGGCGAATACCACTGCGGGGAGGGCATACATACAGTAAGGGACGATGGTCCAGTGGAGGAACATGGTCTCCATGGAGAATTTCATCGCCTCGGCGGTCATGGGCTCCACACCATACAGTTCCGTGGGGGGATACATAAAGTGAGCGATGGGCTCACCGGGGCCCCAAAACAGCACGCCGGCGGCCATAGTGGTGGTCAGGGCAATGGTGAACCAGGCGAAGTTGGACAGCTCCGGTTTGGCATCCTCGCCTCCGATGCGGACGTTTCCGAACTTGGAGAACATCGCCCATATGGTCACAACCACGATGACCAGAGCCAAAATGCTGGCAGCCCAGCCCAGGTTGGCGATAATCCAGTCATTGATACTGTTAATCAGTCCGAGAAAGGCCTCCTGGTTGATCAGGCTGATGACCACAAACGCCGTCAGGATCACAAACGGTGGGAAGAAGGTCATCACACGCAACTGCTTGCCTTGGCCTTTTTTCATAAAAATTCTCCTTTCGTCTTTTTCTCAGGGCCGGGAGAGCAGGAAATAGTCCTCCGGGTGCCGGTCCTCCAGTACCGTATTAAACTCCCGCTCCTTCCGGACACAGTCCAGGTCAATTTCTCCCAGAAGGATATTCTCCTCCTTCACCCCACAGGTACACAGTACCTCGCCGATGGGGCTGCACAGCTGACTCTTTCCTGCGAAGTACTGCTCACCGGTAGGCCCGGTCATGTTGACCGCCGCCACATACATCAGGTTGTCCAGAGCGCGGCAGGCCAGATTCAAGTCCCACCACTCCTTAAAGTAGAAGTTTCCCCTCCATGCGGCCGGAACCAGCATGACCTGAGCCCCTTTCAGGGTCAGAATGCGGCTGGTCTCTGGAAAACAGGCGTCGTAGCAGATGGTGATGCCCAGCTTTCCCAGTTTAGTATCGAACACAGGGTATTCCCGGCCTCGGACAAGATATTTCCGCTCGTCTCCCACCGGATGGGTTTTGGAATAGCCACCCAGCAGGATCCCTTCATCGTCCAGGAGAAAGGCGCGGTTTTCAACCCCGGAGGGGGTACGGAGGAAGGTGGGGGCCAAGATGTGGACCTTGAGCTCCCGGGCCAGGCCGCTCATGCGCCGGAGAGTCTCGCCGTTTTCGTCCTGGGCCGCCGCCATCATATCGGGGATTTGTGTGCCGTCATAACCCAGATCAAAGGACTCCGGCAAGCAAATCAACTTTGCACCGCACTGGGCGGCTTCCCGGATCTTTGCCTCTGCCTTGTCCAGGTTGGCGGAGCGGTTCAAAAATTCAGAGGCCATCTGAATCATGGCCACCTGATAGACGCTGATGTGGTCGCTCATATCGCATACCTCCAGGAAATAATGTCTGCGGGTCAGGAGTTGAGAACGTCCGCCTCACCCTGGCGCAGCTCGTTGGCTTTCTCTCGGTAAATTCCGAATGCTCTCGCGCAGAACAACAGCAGCACCAAACCGACGGTGGTCAGGATGGCACCGGATACCGGACAGCCCAGGGAAACGGCCAGCCCGGGCGTCAGCGCGATGATAAACACCTCTACCACTGACTGAATGGTGTAGGCATAGCCAAAGTCGCTCAGTGTACCGCTCTTTCCCTCCGGGTCCACGATACGCAGCAACGTCACGCCGATTGCCACCACACCGGTGGTCCAGCCAAAGACAAAGATGGAGCGTTCAAACCAGAAGTTATGGAACAGCTTGCGGCCGGCAAAAAACACCAGGCTCAGGGAGATCAGCGTGCCCAATACGCACAGGATCACGATGGGCACAGCGAACTCCATGACTACGGTGATGGAGATAGACGCCACGCCGAACCCCACCAGATAATCCGTCAGCATACTGCCGATTCGGTCGGTAACATGGGGGTCTACGCTGTCCCTAAAGGGCGTATGATTCAAAATGCTCTGCAAGATCACGCCGAAAATCATGGTGAGACACATAACAGGCAGCTCAATATCGGGCAAAAACTGCTTGTACCAATCGTAGAATTTATATCCGCAAAGAGTAGCCAGCAAAATCAGCGCCATATGCCAGGCCAGGGGGTCCATGGACATGGGGTTGATGGTCTCCTCTCCAAGGGAACCCCGCTTGCCATCAGGAACGATTCCGGTGCGGCAGTCCTCGGGCAGCATCTCCGCGCTCTTCACAAGGCGCGTATAACCCTTTCTCGCGGCAAAGTTAATCAGGGCAACCCCACAGAAGATACCGACCAGCAGGCCGATGGTGGCGAAGGTTTGGCCAATGATCACACCGTCCTCCCGGCCTAAGAGCCTGTTTAAAATCTTCTAATGAGGATGGCAATGAGGGCAAAAATGAGAATCTGAGCAGAAATAAAGAGTTTGCGCTCACAATTTTTCCAAAG
>JAAWEX010000122.1 GCA_022794495.1 Lawsonibacter sp.
GATGATACAAAATCAGCCGCCCAGAGACAATCCGGGCGGCTGATTTACATCATTTTTTATTATGCTTTATGAAAATCCCGATTCCGAAAACAACAATTCCCAAAATGATGACAGCGATGGAGGCAGTAAAGAAATCCATTGCGCCGTATCCTTTCAGCAACCCCCAAATTCCAACTTCTCCATTTAAGGTCACATCATTCACGGTTGCCAGCGCCATGAGCGCCACAGAAAAAAATGTACCTACAATTGAGATAAGCGCACCCATTAGCATCATTCCTGACATTGTAAAACCTCCCTGATGAACAGTTTCTAACAGGCTGTTTATGATTTGAAGCTGGATTGCCTGCGTAACAGCATCCCTGCTTTCCAGCGCAGTATTACTGCCCAGCAGAGTTTCCACAGGGATTTCCAAAACCTGTGAAATTTTAATCAGCATATCACCATCTGGAATGGATAGACCATTTTCCCATTTTGAAATGGTCTGTCGGACAACATTTAGTTTTTCAGAAAGTGCCTCCTGAGAAAGTCCCTTTTCTTTTCGGGCTTTCTTCAGATTATTACCGAACATATGATCAAACTCCTTTCTGTTCTGCGTGTATTATAGTCCAGACGCACCGTTGCTGCAAGCAACGCAAATTAACATTCTATCAAAACCAGATAATTTACTAAAAAAACCCTTGACATTGACGCAGCGTCAAGTGATAGTATCCTGTCTGAGGAGGTGAAGGGAATGGAATATACCATTCAGGAGCTGTCGCGCCTGTCGGGAGTGACCACCCGCGCTCTGCGCTGGTACGACAAAATCGGTTTGCTGAAGCCCAGCGGCCGGACGGGAAGCGGCTGCCGCTGCTACGGCCCGGTGGAGGTGGACCGGCTTCAGGACATCCTGTATTATCGGGCTCTCGGGGTGGAGCTGGCCCGGATCAGGGAGTGCCTGGACAATCCCTCCTTCAACCGCCTGACCGTCCTCCGCGGCCACCTGGCTGCCCTGGAGGAGGAGCGGGGGCGTATTCAAAGCTTGATCGACTCGGTCAAGGAGACGATCCAAACACAGGAAAGGAAGGAAATTATGTCTGACGAGAAGAAATTTGAGGCCTTCAAGCGGCAGCTTGTGGAGGAGAAGGAACGGCTCTACGGCGCGGAGGCCAGGGAGAAGTACGGAGACGACCAGGTGGACGCCTCCAATGCCAAGATCATGGGCGTCAATTTGGAGCAGTTTCAGGCGTACGAGCGCCTGGGGCAGGAGATTTTGGACAAGCTGTCCGCCGCCGTGGCAGCCGGGGAGGACCCGAAGGGTGAGGCGGGAGAGGAGATTACAGACCTCCACCGCCGCTGGCTCAACATCATGGGGGGAAAATACGACGTCCAGCGTCACAGAGGTATCGCTGAGCTCTATGTACAGGATGAGCGCTTTACAGCTTACTACGACAAGAAGCGCCCCGGCTGCGCCCGATTTCTCCGGGATGCGGTGCTCCACTGGGCAAAATAAAAGGGCTGAGGGCACGGGAGCAATCCCGTGCCCTTTATTGTTTACATAATTCATAAAGACGCTCCCGCTCCAGCAGTCTGACCCCGCGATAGCTCAGCGCAACCCAGCCTTTTTGGGCGAATTCATTGAGCACCCGGCTCACCGTTACCCGGCTGGCGGAGACGGCGGCGGCGATGTCGTCCTGAGTACAGGAGATCAGTCTGTTGGCGGGGGAGAGGGCGAGAAGGTAGTTGGCTACCCGCCACCGGGCGGGGCGGAAGGCCATCTGATCCACCTGCCCCGACAGCAGCCGCACGGTCCGGGCCAGATACTTCATCATGGCCAGGGCCAGCTCCGGGTCCCGGGCAAACTCCTGAGCCACCAGCTCCCGGTCGATGGGCACAATCCCGCAGGCGGTCTGGGCCACCGCTGAGGACACCCGAGGCAGCTCGTCGAAGAAGGAGGCCTCCCCAAAGAGGCTCCCGGCGTGGTAGATATTGAGGACCCGCTCGCCCCCGTCCTCTGACTGGATGAAGCTCTTCACCTGGCCGGATTTCAGATAGTAGAAGCAGGTGGCCTCAGTGTCCTGGAGGTAGATGAGGTAGCCGGCGGAGCACCGCACCGGAGGCCGGCTCCGGGCGAAGGGCTCCCAGATGCCGGCGGGGAAATCAAGTTCGTGGTTCATACTTTTCTCACCGCCGCCTTTACCATGTCCAGCAGCGGGGTATAGGGAGGGAAGCATTCCGCCAGCGGGCGGCCATCCGGTCCTTTTCGGTATAAAAAGTCGCTCATATAGTAGAGAACACAGTGGACATGGAGGGTTTCTGATTTCCGCCCAAACAAACTTTTGCATAGTTTCGGGGGCGGCAGTTCCTCCAGGACTGCCTCGTCCCGCAGCAGGTAGCCGGAGGTGCTCATTTCCAAGTAGCCTGCCAAGGTGTCCTCCACCCAGACCACCCAGACGGAGCCGCTCATACTTGGAACATAGTTCGCCGCCTTGTCCAGCAAATCAGCGACGGTGAGAGGCTGGTCAATTTCCTCCGTTCGGGTGTTGGGGGCGTTGACGTCGTCGCCCATACAGACGCTGTCGCGGGTCCAAATGATTTTCATGGTTCAGCCACCTTTAAAAAGAGGCGGGATTTCCCAGCCCCTTGTGTTTATTGACCTGCTCCGGCAATATACGTGTCAATAAGATGCTTTAATTCTTCAACTGTGTATGTCTTGTCGGGATTTGCCTCCAAAATCTGCTTGAAGTCAAACATAGTTGCCTTTTGGATCATTAGAATCTCTTTTTCAGACGGCATATGGTTGGCCTCCTTTCATTTTATAATTTATTTTAGCATATGGAGCGGTGATTGTCAAAGTATTTTCTGGATTGTAACATACGTTACATTCTTTCGGCAAGTCCTGTGGTAAAATTCCCTCAACAAACTGCCAAGGAGGTAATTTACCCTATGGGAATGACAATGACACAGAAAATTTTGGCCAAACACGCCGGGCTGGACCAGGTGGAGGCCGGACAGCTTATCGAGGCCAGGCTGGACCTGGTGCTGGGCAACGACATCACCACGCCGGTGGCCATCACCGAGTTTGAAAAGGCGGGCTTCACCCAGGTCTTCGACAAGGACAGGATTGCCATCGTCCTGGACCACTACACCCCCTGCAAGGACATTAAATCCGCTCAGCTGTGCAAGCAGGCCAGAGAGTTTGCCCACAAGCATCAGATTACAAACTTCTTCGATGTAGGCCAGATGGGAGTGGAGCACGCCCTGCTGCCTGAAAAGGGTCTGTGCGCCCCCGGCGAGGTTATCATCGGCGCGGACTCCCACACCTGCACCTACGGCGCACTGGGGGCCTTCTCCACCGGCGTGGGCTCCACCGATATGGCCGCCGGCATGGCCACCGGCCTGCTGTGGTTCAAGGTGCCCTCCGCAATCAAAGTGACACTGAAGGGCAAGCTTCAGCCCCACGTGTCCGGAAAGGACGTGATCCTCCACCTCATCGGGGAGATCGGTGTGGACGGGGCCCTGTACCAGTCCCTGGAGTTTGCCGGGGAGGGGGTGGGCTCTCTGTCTATGGACGACCGCTTTACCATCTCCAATATGGCCATCGAGGCGGGGGGCAAGAACGGCATCTTCCCCGTGGACGAGAAGACCATGGAGTATATCAACGGCCGGGTGTCCCGCCCCTGCGAGGCCTTCTCCGCCGACCCCGACGCCATCTACGACCGGGAGGTGGTCATCGACCTGGACAAGCTGGAGCCCACTGTGGCCCTGCCCCACCTGCCGGAAAACACCAAGGTGGTCAGCGAGGTGGCTGGGACACCCATCAACCAGGTGGTCATCGGCTCCTGCACCAATGGCCGTATCAGCGATCTGCGCATCGCCGCTGCCATCATGAAGGGCAAAAAGGTGGCCTCCAACGTGCGGTGTGTGGTAATCCCCGCCACTCAGGAGATCGTCCTCCAGGCTATGGCCGAGGGCCTCATTCAGACCTTTATCGAGGCGGGCGCGGCGGTGTCCACCCCCACCTGCGGTCCCTGCCTGGGCGGGCACATGGGCGTGATGGCCGAGGGGGAGCGCACCGTCTCCACTACCAACCGCAATTTCGTGGGCCGCATGGGCCACACCACCTCCGAGATTATCCTGGCTTCTCCCGCTGTGGCCGCCGCCTCCGCCATCGCCGGGTGCGTGGCTGACCCCAGGGCGTAGAGCGCGACGACCCCGGCGCGCCGCTGCCCTAGAGACGGCGTGCCCAGTGGTTACGCCCTACATATAGGGCGGATATCATCCGCCCACATTCCAAACTGAAAGGAACGATCTACCATGAAAGTTTATAAATACGGCGCCAATGTGGACACCGACGTGATTATCCCGGCGCGGCACCTGAACGACCCCTCCCCGGAGGCTCTGGCCAGCCACTGCATGGAGGACATCGACGCGGACTTCGCCTCCACCGTCCAGCCGGGGGACATCATCGTGGCCGGGCCCAACTTTGGCTGCGGCTCCAGCCGGGAGCACGCCCCCCTGGCCATCAAGTCCTGCGGGGTGAAGTGCGTCATCGCCCCCTCCTTTGCCCGTATCTTCTACCGCAACGCCATCAATATCGGCTTCCCCATCGTGGAGTGCTCCCAGGCTGCCGAGGAGATCCAGGCCGGGGACCAGGTGGAGGTGGATTTTTCCACCGGCACCATCACCGACACCACCACCGGCAAGACCTACCAGGCCGCCCCCTTCCCGGCGTTCATCGACGGCATCATCAAAAGCGGCGGGCTGCTCAACTCCCTGAAGGAGCGAGGGGTGGCAAAATGAGTGCCGACTACGATTTTTGGAAGTATAAGAAGGGCGTGCCTCGCGATGACCAGCGGGTTTATACGGCTCTCTCTGACGGAGAGACCCTGGAGGAATTACAGGAGCTTCCGGTAGAGAAGATTCGGGAGCGTATCCAAGAAGTGTTCTCTGGTTGGGATTGGCTGGACAAGGATAACTGTGAAAATCCGACGGGGAGCGGCAGCTTTGAGCTGTTTACCACGCCCCAGTTTGTCCGCTTTGACTGCTACAGCATGTCGGAACAGAGCATTAACCTGTTTTTGGATATCTTAACTGAGGAATTTGGCTGCCCCCTCTATGACCCGCAGATTTCCACCCGGTTTGATTCCTGGACGGAGGTGTAGAAAATGTCGGCTATTGTTATCAGCATGGATTCCCGGAAGATGGAAAATCCCGATTTGGATATCCGCTACCTCCTGCCTGACCGCATCGAGGAGTGGTCGGAGGGGGCTGTATCGGACGACGGCTATGACTATGTGGACGAGGAGGGGCACATCCTGGCGGTCTGGCTGGAGACCGAGAACGCGGAGAGCTGGTGGCCCAAAATCGTGGAGCTTCTGAAAACCGAGAAGTTTGAGGACAACGACCTGTCCCAGTCCGCCCAGGTACTGGTATCCGAAAAGCCCAACGCCGAGCTGGCCGACTGCCGCCAGGTCTGGCCGGAGTAACGATAAGGAGAGAACAGTATGAATTACAAAATTGCCCTCATTAAGGGCGACGGCATCGGCCCCGAGGTAGTGGGGGAGGCCGTCAAGGTGATGGACGCCATCGGCGCGAAGTTTGGCCACAAATTTGAGTATGTGGATGTCCTCATGGGGGGCTGCGCCATCGACGCGGTGGGCAAAAGCTACCCCGACGGCACCGCCGAGAAGTGCAAGGCCTGCGACGCCGTGCTGCTGGGTGCGGTGGGCGGACCCAAGTGGGGCCACTCCACCGAGGCGGACAAGCGGCCCGAGACCGCCCTGCTGTCCATCCGCAAGGACCTGGGGCTGTACGCCAACCTGCGCCCCGCCGCCCTGCGGCCCGCCCTGGCGGAGTCCTGCCCCCTGAA
>JAAWEX010000123.1 GCA_022794495.1 Lawsonibacter sp.
GACGACCCCGGCGCGCCGTATTTTCATTTGGGATGCGTCCTTGGGAAGGCGGGCCGCCGGGGTCGTCGGCCCCTACAGCGCCTCCTTGGTAGGAAAGGTCAGGGTCACCGTGGTCCCTTTGCCCTCCTCCGAGGAAATATCCAGCCCCAGCTCCAGAAAGCCAGCCAGCTTTTTGCACAGGTACAGCCCCATACCGGTGGACCCGCCCCGAACCCGGCCGTTGCTGCCGGTGAAGCCCCGGTCGAAGACCCGGGGCAGCTCGTGGGCGGGAATACCTATCCCGTTGTCAGAGACAGTGAGCTGCGCCTGTTTTCCCAGCAGCCGGACGGAGATGATGATAACCGGGTCCTCACTCCGGTAGCGGGCGGCGTTTTGAAGCAGCTGGCCCAGGATGAAAACCGCCCATTTCTCATCGGTATAGACGGAGCGCTCCAGCCCCTCCGTCTCCACCCGGACTCCGCTTTGGATCAGGAGCGTCCGGTGGTTCCCCACTGCCTGGGTCACCAGCTCGGACAGCCCGGTCTGGCAGATGACGCAGTCCCGCTCCGGGCTCTCCGCCCGGGCATAGAACAGCGCTCGCTCCACGTGCTCCTCAATTCGGGCCAGCTCTCCGGTGAGCTTCCGGCGGGTATCGCCGTCAAGCTCCCGGCATATGAGCCGGGCGGCGGTGATAGGTGTTTTGACCTCATGGACCCATTGCTCAACATACTCCCGATACTCCCGCTGAGAAGCCTGGGCATCGGATACCGCCCCGGTCATGGCCCGCCCCGCCCGGCGGTTCAGGTCAAACAGCCGCCGTTCATAGAGCTTTTTAGGGGATGGAACACAATCGGCAAAGAGGTATTTCTGGTCCAGGCCGTCCAGAATGGCCTCCAGCTCCCGGAGCCGGGCCCGCTGGCGGAAGAAGTCGGACAGCTGTACCGCCGCAAAGACCAGCAGCAGGGCCAAAATCAAAATCACCAGCACCCCTAGCTGGGTGCCGGTGGCCCAGAGAAAGAGGCCCGCCAGCGTGACGCAGAGCAGCTGAATCATAATCCGGAGCAGCCGGTCAGACAAAAATTCTCCCAAAGTCATAGCTGGTACCCCATCCCCCGCCGGGTTTTAATCAGGCCGGGCAGGCCGATCCCCTCCAGCTTGACCCGCAAGCGGGTCATGTTCACGCTGAGAGTGTTGTCGTCGATGTAAATCTGACTGTCCCACAGGGCGTCGATCAGGTCGGCCCGGGAGACGATTTTTCCCTGATTGCCCATGAGATACGCCAGAATCTTCAGCTCGTTCCGGGTGAGCTCCACCGACTTGTCCCCCGCTGAGGCTGTTCCTCGGGTCAGGTGGAGGGCCAGCTCGCCCGCCTCCAGAACATCAGGCTCCGCCGTTCCTCCCGCCCGGCGCAGAACTGCGCGAATCCGGGCCAGCAGCACCGGGATGTTGTAGGGCTTTGTGATATAGTCGTCCCCGCCCAGGCTCAGCGCCCGCAGCTCATCAGCGGTGGAATCCCGGCTGGTGACGAAGATGATGGGGGTGCAGCTGGTTTTCCGGATTTCTGCGCACAGAGATATCCCGTCCCGGCCGGGCAGGCCTAAGTCCAACAGGATCAGGTCAGGGGCTGCTTCCCGGAGCTGTTGGAAAATATTTAAAAAATCAGTCACAGTAACGGCCTGATATCCCTCGTTCCCCAACAAGAGCGCCAGTTCCTCGCGGATTACAGGGTCATCCTCAACAATAACTATTTTAAGCAAGATACCACCTCCTGCGCTTCACCTAATCATAACATAGCTGGAGAAAGGAGCCGCTGATTAAATCCCCCAAGGGTATCGCTGATGTGCTTTTGCACCTGCTCTGGCGTTTCATCGAAATCGTATTTAATCCACTGGTAGATGACACCGAAACAGCCATAAACAAAATAAGACATCAGACACAACTTCAAAAATGCTGTTTGTGTTCTCTTCATAGCGGTACAAAACCCTCCTTTTTGTTCCGCATAGCGCACCGGCAGCCGGTATATTCTTGCACCATGGAAGCCAATATGGTATCCTGTATGGGCTAATAGGGATAGATGTTCTTAATCAGGACATTTGTTCCAAATACGGTTATCATAATATGCTTCTCTGACAAAGTCAAGAGGAGACGGGAGATGGACGTGATGAAAAAGTCGTAGGTACAGATGATCCCCAGGCCGGCACCGGCGAAACAACTTCCATCGTATTGGATTTTGTGTTGAACGAGAGTGAGATTGCTGGTCAGATCGACCGGGACAATATCGGCATTACTGGGTATTCGCAGGGCGGTGCGGGGGCGCTGGGCGCAGCCACCAAATATGAAAACAGCCGCCTCTGATGTGCTGAAGGTCCGCGCACGGGTCACCGGCGCAGAGCACGGCGAGATGCAGGTACGCACCGATGGCTACATGACCGCTTGGATGCGCTGCCACCTTCAGGGCGGCCAGGAGGCCGGGAAGGTGTTCCTGGGAGAAAATGCGGAGATATTGGGCAATCCAAACTGGCAGGATATTGAGAAGAATCATTAACGTGTGTATGCACGCACCGCATGGCCTTTTGGGCTGTGCGGCGCTTTTTGCCGTCAGTCCTTCGTGTAGGCGTCCGCGATACATACTTCCAGTTCCCGATTCCGCTCCATCACCCTGCGGAGTTCCGGTGCTTCCACAGGCCCCTGATGTTGGCAAGGAGGCCAAGCGCACCTCCGCGCGGCGGCTGGATAAGGTAGTCTGCGGGGAGTAAAAAGCTTCCCCTTGCTTCAGCCCATAAGGCAAAACAAGAGAAACTACATAAGGCTTGAACATCTAATCAGCGGAAAGTCTTGATATATCAGGTTTATCAGACGCGCATCCATCAACAAGGGGGAAATCCGGGGATATAAAAAATCTCCCGTGCTGAGCACGGGAGATTTTTTAATCACACAGCGCGGGTGACCTTACCGGAACGGAGGCATCTGGTGCAGACGTAGACGTGAGTGGGGGTTCCATTCACGATCGCCTTGACCCGCTTCACGTTGGGCTTCCAGGCGCGGTTAGAGCGGCGGTGGGAGTGGGAAACCTTGATGCCGAAGGTCACGCCCTTGTCGCAAAATTCGCATTTGGCCATGTTGCTTACCTCCTCGCTATGAAAATCTATGAGAATTTATGAAATTTTCTTCAAAAAAGCCTCGGCTACTATCATAGCAGAATTTTCTCGAAAATGCAAGCATTTTTTTCAAAAGGCTGTGAAGTTTCTCCGTCGGAAGCGATTGACAGAAAACTCACCTTTGACTATACTTATAAAGAAGAAATTACCGTCATATCAGCGGAAGGACGGCGGTGAAAGGAGTCTGATCCATGACAGAAGAAAAAAGCGTAAAACTGGGGGAAATTATCCGAGAGTTTGGCCTGGAGGTTGTCCGCGGGGGTGCGGACTATGAAAACGTCCCCCTGCGGGCCCTGGACATCAACCGTCCCGGCCTGCCTCTGACAGGCTTTTTCGAGCACTTTGACACCGAGCGGCTGCTGCTCATTGGCCTGACGGAGCACACCTATCTGAGCGGCCTGACACTGGAGAAGCGGCGGAGCATTTTTGACCAGCTGCTGACCTACCCGGTTCCGGCCCTGATTCTGACCAGAGGGCTGGAGGCCTACCCCGAATGTTTGGAGATGGCAGAGAAGCACGACCGGACGGTGCTGCGCTCCACTCAACAGACCTCCATCTTTATGAGCGCCTTAATTAGCAGCATGTATAACCGCCTGGCCCCCCAGATTACCCGCTCCGGCGTGATGCTGGAGATCTACGGCGAGGGCGTCCTGATTCAGGGGGAGTCTGGCGTGGGCAAAAGCGAAGTGGCCATCGAGCTGATTAAGCGGGGGCACCGGCTGGTGGCCGATGACGCGGTGGAAATTAAGCTGACCAGCCATAACACCCTGATGGCCACCGCGCCCGAGCTGATCCGGGGCTATATGGAGCTGCGGGGCATCGGCGTCATCGACGTGATCCGCCTGCTTGGCATGGGCGCCATCAAGCTGAACCAGCAGATCGACATGGTAATCAACCTGGAGCCCTGGAACGACAAGGCGGTATACGACCGCTTTGGCCTGGAATCCCACTTTACTGATATTTTGGGCGTTCAAATTCCCTCCGTCACGATTCCGGTAAAGCCGGGACGGAATTTGGCCAGCATTGTAGAGGTGGCCGCTATGAATAACCGCAACCGCAAAATGGGTCACAACGCGGCCCAGGAGCTGACAGACCGCATGGACAGGCTTTTTCAAGAACAATTAGAAAGAGGGATGGACTGATGTTTTACATTGGGATCGACGTAGGCGGCACCAACCTGGTGGCCGGGCTGGTAAACGAGCTGGGACATATTTTCAATCAGGTGACCACGCCGGTGGCCAAGGACATGACAGCGGAGCAGTTTGGCGCTGAGTTGGTGCGCATGTCCCGCCGGCTGTGCGAGGTGGGGGAGATCGACCCCTCCAAAATCCAATCGGTGGGGATTGGACTGCCCGGCGCGGTGGACAACAAGGCGGGGCTGTTTGTCCAGAATCCCAATATGCCCTTCCGGGACAAAAATGTGCCTCTGCGGGAGATGTTCCAAAAGGAGTGGGATATTCCTGTCTTTTTGGGAAATGACGCCAACTGCGCCGCCGTGGGCGAGTACTGGGCGGGGGCGGCCAAGGGCTGCGACCCGGCGGTGATGGTTACTCTGGGCACCGGCATCGGCGGCGGCATGATCTGCAACGGCAAGCTGTTCACCGGCTTCGCCAACGCGGGCATGGAGGTCGGCCACATGATTATTAAGCCCAACGGCATCCTGTGCGGCTGCGGCAGCCGGGGCTGCTGGGAGCGGTACGGCTCCGCCACCGCCCTGATTCAGCTGGCCAGGCTGGAGATGGAGCGGGACCGGAGCAGCGAGATGTGGAACATCGTGGACGGCGACAGCTTCAAGGTCAGCGGCCGCACCACCTTCCAGGCCGCCCGGCTGGGCGACCCCGCCGCCAAACGGGTGCTGCACAGCTATCTGGAGGGGCTGTCTGTTGGCATGATAAACCTGGTGAACATCCTCCAGCCTGAGATTATCTGTCTGGGCGGCGGCGTGAGCAACGCCGAGGACGACCTGCTGCTGGACCCCTTGCGTGAGCTGGTCTGGCGGGGCTGCTTCGACAAGACCAACCGGGTGCGCATCGAGAAGGCCTCCCTGGGCAACAACGCCGGTGTGGTCGGCGCGGCCCTGCTGTGCAATCTGGTGTAAAAGCGTCAAAATGCCCGGGCTTCGGCCCGGGCATTTGTATTTCGCTGTGGTTCAGTCCTCTTTTTTGCCGCTTTGATTCTCAATCAGCTTTTGGACCTTCTGCTTGGCCTCGTCCAGGTCCTTACAGCCGTCGAGGATCATGTCCACCATTTCTAATATGGTCTTGAACTGCTTGTCTGTCATTACATCTGTCATTCCTTTTCCCTCAAATCAGCTCTCATGCTGTCCATACTGTGTTTGCTACACTCCTATGGATATATTATAGCACAATTCCGCAGGGAAAGACAAGAGCGTTTTCACTCTAAGAGCCTGTTTAAAATCTTCTAATGAGG
Organism: Lawsonibacter sp.; assembly: GCA_022794495.1. Lineage (GTDB taxonomy): Bacteria > Bacillota > Clostridia > Oscillospirales > Oscillospiraceae > Lawsonibacter. Next base: position 5,568 of record JAAWEX010000123.1, read on the forward strand.
ATGGCAATGAGGGCAAAAATGAGAATCTGAGCAGAAATAAAGAGTTTGCGCTCACAATTTTTCCAA
>JAAWEX010000124.1 GCA_022794495.1 Lawsonibacter sp.
GACGGCATCTTTGTCCTGCTGGAGGACTGCAAGCCGGGGGACGACATCAAGAAAGTCACCGGCCTGGACGACCACGTGGTGGAGTTTGAGATTACCCCCAACCGCCCCGACTGCCTCAGCGTCATCGGCCTGGCCCGAGAGGCCGCCGCCACCTTCGACAAGCCCTGCCGCTTCCATCAGCCGGTGGTGAAAGGCGGAGCGGAGGGCAGTCTGCCCGAGCTGCTGGACGTGGAGACCCCTGACCCCGAGCTGTGCCCCCGGTACACCGCCCGGATGGTGCGGAATGTGAAAATAGGTCCCTCCCCCAAGTGGATGCGGGAGCGGCTGCGGGCCATGGGCGTGCGGCCCATCAACAACATCGTGGACATCACCAACTATGTCATGCTGGAGTACGGCCAGCCCATGCACGCCTTCGACTACCGCTACGTCAACGGCGGGAAGATTATCGTCCGCCGGGCGGAGGAGGGCGAGAAGCTCACCACCCTGGACGGCAAGGAGCACCGGCTCACCGCCAACCACCTGGTCATCGCAGATGAGGGCCGGGCGGTGGGCCTGGCGGGCATCATGGGCGGACTGAACTCTGAGATCGTGGCCGACACCGCCGACGTGGTCTTTGAGTCCGCCTGCTTCGACGGCACCTGCATCCGCAAGGGCGCGCTGGCCCTGGGGATGCGCACCGAGGCCTCCGCCAAGTTCGAGAAGGGGCTGGACCCCATGAACACCCTCCCCGCCGTCAACCGGGCCTGCGAGCTGGTGGAGCTGCTGGGGGCCGGCCAGGTCGTGGATGGGGTGATCGACATCCTGAACCATGTGCCCCAGCCCACCCTGCTCAAGGTGGAGCCGGACAAGATCAACGCCCTGCTGGGCACCGATGTGGCGGAAAACGTGATGTACACCATCCTCCAGAAGCTGGGATTTACCACCACAAAGGAGCGGGGGATGGTGGAAGTCCCCTCCTGGCGGGGGGACGTGAAGGAGATGGCCGATCTGGCCGAGGAGGTGGCCCGGTTCTACGGCTACAACAACATCCCCACCACCCTGATGCGGGGCCAGACCACCCTGGGGGGCTACTCCCCCGAGCAGCGGCTGGAGCAGAGGCTGGGGGCCGTGTGCCGGTCCTGCGGCTACGACGAGATCATCACCTACTCCTTTATCTCCCCCACCTGGTACGACAAGATCGGCTGGGAGGCCGGCGCCTCCTGCCGCCGCTCCTTCAAGATTTTGAACCCCCTGGGGGAGGACACCTCCATCATGCGCACCACCACTCTGCCCTCCATGCTGGATATCCTGGCCCGGAACTACAACTACCGGAACAAGGACGTCCGCCTCTACGAGCTGGGCCGGGTCTACCTCCCCGGCGGCGAGGACGGCCTGGCCGATGAGAAGAAGGTGCTCACCCTGGGGGCCTACGGCGAGGGCTTCGACTTCTACGACCTGAAGGGGGCCGTGGAGGCCATCCTGAAAGAAATCCGGGCGGAGGAGGTCTGGTTTGAGGGGTGGCGCATTGGTAACGACGCCTACCACCCCGGCCGCTTCGCTACCGTCTGGGTGGGCAGCGTAGAGGTGGGCCATATGGGCCAGATCCACCCCAACGTGGCTAAGGCCTTCGGCGTGGACGGCGAGCTGTACTGCGCCGAGCTGTCCTTTGACAAGCTGGTGAACGCCAAGGGCGCCGACCCAGAGTACGTCCCCCTGCCCAAATTCCCCTCGGTGGCCCGGGATATCGCCGTGGTGTGCTGTGAGGCGGTCACTGTGGGAGCGCTGGAGAAGGCCATCCGCAAGGGGGCCAAGGGGCTGCTCAAGGAGGTCTCCCTCTTCGACATCTACCGGGGCAAGGGGGTCGGCGAGGGCATGAAGTCGGTGGCCTTCAACCTGGTCCTCCGCTCCGACGACCGCTCCCTCACCTCCGAGGAGGCGGACGAGGACGTGAAGTCCATTCTGGAGGCCCTGGAGCGGGAGTGCGGGGCGAAGCTGCGCTGAGCGGTGTTCTGTAGGGGGCGGCCTCTGCGCCGCCCCGCCGCATTCTCCTTTGACAGTGGGACGACCCGGCCCGCCGCCTCAAAAACGCAAATCTCAAAGGGCGGCGCGCCGGAGTCGTCGCGCCCTACATATTTTCACATAACATTCACCAATAAGGAGACCGTCATGATCCGATTTGAATGCGACTACACCACCGGGGCCCACCCCAAGATTTTGGAGGCCCTGGTGAGCGCCAACGGCGAGGCCTGCCCCGGCTACGGGGAGGACGAGCACTGCCAGCGGGCCGCCGCTATGCTCCGGGACCTGTGCCAGACCCCCGACGCCGGGGTCCACTTCCTGGTGGGCGGGACTCAGGCCAACGCCACGGTGACCGCCGCCGCCCTGCGGCCCCACCAGGGGGCCCTGTGCGCCCAGACGGGACACATCAACGTCCACGAGACCGGGGCCATCGAGGCCACCGGCCACAAGGTTCTGGCGCTCCCCGCCACCGATGGCAAGATTACGGCGGCCCAGATTGACCAGTACTGTCTGGCCCACCACGCCGACCTGGCCAGGGAGCATATGGTCAAGCCGGGGATGGTCTATCTGTCCCACCCCACCGAGCTGGGCACCGTATACACCCTGGCGGAGCTGGAGGCCATTTATGAGATCTGCCGCCGGTGGAGGCTGCTCCTCTTTGTGGACGGGGCCCGGCTGGCCTGCGGCCTGGCGGCGTCGGACGTGACGCTGCCCGACCTGGGGCGGCTGTGCGACGTGTTCTACCTGGGAGGCACCAAAGCGGGGCTCCTCTTCGGCGAGGCGGTGGTCATCCCCAATCCCAACCTGGACTTTGACTTCCGCTACCTCATCAAGCAGCACGGCGGGATGCTGGCCAAGGGCCGGCTGCTGGGGGTGCAGTTCGAGGCCTTTTTGAAGGGCGGACTGTTCCTGGAAATCGGCAGGCAGGAGGCGGCCCAGGCCATGCGCCTGCGGGAGGCCTTTCTGGCCAAGGGCTTCGGCCTGTTTGTGGACTCCCCCACCAACCAGCAGTTCCCCATTCTGCCCGACAGGGCGGTGGAGGCGCTGGGGAAGAAGTACTCCTTTGAGGTGTGGGCCAGGGTGGACGAGGGACACACCGCCGTCCGCTTCTGTACCAGCTGGTCCACCACCGATCAAGACGTAAGCGCGCTGATTGCCGACATTCAGGCACTGTAACCACGACAGGGCGGGGCTTCCCCCGCCCTGAACCAGTTTTGCGACAGGAGGACGGGCAATGAAAAAATACGCGGTTCCTGGGCTGCGGGCGTTGCTTGTGCTGCTCAGCCCCTTGGGCGCCATTCTGGCCTGCCAGCTGGTCAGCCTCCAGCACTGGGAGGCCGCCTGGCAGTGGCTGCTGGACTCCCCCGGTCCGGCGGGGGCGTATTATCTGGCCCTGCTGCTGGCTCAGCTCACCCTCACCGGGCTGACCAGGCTCAGCGGGCTGGCCGGGCTTCTGGCCGCTCTGCCCCCCTTCGCCCTCACCCTCGTCAGCTACTACAAGTCCGCCATCAACGGCGAGCCCCTCACCCTGGCTGATCTGGGGCTGGCCGCACATCTGGGGGACATCACCCGGTTCGCCGCGGAGAATATCGTCATCACCCCCGCCGTCTGGGGGGCTATCGCCCTGCTGGCCGCCCTCCTCATCGCGCTGACGGCGCTGGACATCCTCTCTCTGCTGGGCCGGGACCCTCTGCGGCTGTCGCTGGGCCGGGGGCTGGCCCTGGCAGGGGCAGGCGGGGTGCTGACCGGCCTCTTTCTTGTGCTGTTCCTGCGGCCCTACTGCGTGGACCAATTCAAGGCTTACCCCATCCAGGGGGCCAGAGACGGCCGTCTGGGCGTCTCCCTCAGCCTGCTCAGCGCATGGTACTGCGCCAAGCCCTCCCCCTCCGTCTCGTACAGTCAAGCCCATCTTCTGGACATTCTGGAGGATATGGAGGGGGCGCTGGCCCGGCAGGAGACCCGGGAGGACCGGCCCCACATCATCTTTGTGATGAATGAGAGCTTTTTCGACATCACCCGGCTGGAGGGGCTGGCCTTCTCTCAGGACCCCCTGCCCAACTACCGCCGCCTCCAGGACCAGACCACCTGGGGCCGGTTCTTCACCACCACCTGCGGAGGCGGTACGGGCCAGGTGGAGATGGAGACCTTTACCGGCGTCGCCTCAGAGGAGCTGGACAGGGCGGCCGCCAACACCGACCTGGAGCCGGAGGCATATGAGCGTATGCCCTCCTACGTCCGGGTGCTGAAGGAGAACGGCTACCGGACCATCGCCTTTCACGCCCACACCAACGCCCTGTACAACCGGGACAGAAACTACCCCCGCCTGGGCTTTGACCAGGTGCTGTTCTTCGACCCCTATCTGGAACATGCCACCTTCGCCGGGGGCTACTTCGACGACGACTCCGCCGCCGATGTGATTATCTCGCTGTTTGAGGAGAACCGGGAGGAGCCCGTCTTTCTCTACACCATGACCATGCAGAACCACCAGCCCTACTACGCCGGGCGGTATGACCGGGAGGCGGTGGAGGTCTCCAGCCCCCTGCTGAGCCGGGAGGAGCTGGAGGGGGTCTCCTGCTATGTCACCGGCCTGTACGACGCTGACCGGATGCTGGGCAGGCTGGTGGACTATTTCTCTCAGATTGACGAGCCGGTGATTCTGGTGTTCGCCGGGGATCACACCCCCAGCCTGCCCCTGGGGAGCGAGGAGAGCCTCTACACCCGGCTGGGCCTGGTCCCCACCGTCACCTCCTCCGGCTGGTCGGAGGAGGACTATCTGGCTATGATGGCCACCGACTATATGATCTGGTCCAACTGCCGGGAGCCGGAGGGGGAGCGGGTCAGCGGCGTTACCACCATGGGAGCCGACCTGCTGGCCCTGGCCAGGACGCCCTCCACCCCCTTCTTCGCCTGGATGGGGCAAGCCCGGCGGGAGACCATGGCCTTCCACGCCCGGCTCATCACCCTGGGGCCCGACGGACAGCCCGTCTCTCCCGACGCCCCCGCAGTGCGGGCCTTCCGGAACGACTACACCGACGTGATCTACGACCTGCTCTACGGACAGGGGTATATCGCCGGGGCGCTCAACCAGGTGGGATTGCCGTAATATTCAGAAAAGCGTAAGACTTTTGACCGGGTTTTGTAAGAAATCTCTGGTATATTGGAGCTCTAGGAGGTGACCGCTATGAAACGAATTCTATCCCTTCTGCTGGCTCTGGTCCTGCTGCTGCCGGGGTGCGGGAAAAAGGAGGACGAAAAGGACAATACCACAGACCAGGACGCCGAAACCATCCTGCGGGTGATGCTGGCCGGACAGGCGGAAAGCAGCGAAACCGACGCCCTGACCTGGTATCTGGAGCCCTCCGACGTGGAGGACTACATCAGGGACTACTATCAGCTGGAGGACGTGCCCTGGGCCGACGGGGCCATCGTCCGGATGGAGGGGGCGAGGGCCTTTGAGCTGGCGGTGCTCCGGTCCTGCTTTTTCCACGCATAGGACCGGGCGTTTTTTCACATCCTTTTCCACACAAGCCAAATGGAAAAGAGGTTCACGCCATGAAACGAATCACCGCC
>JAAWEX010000004.1 GCA_022794495.1 Lawsonibacter sp.
GTGTCCATCTGTACTTATCCCCCCAAGGGCATCCGGGGCTTCGGCCCCCTCCGGGCCATCGACTACGGCACCCGGAGCTTCCAGGAGTATGTGGAGACGGTAGACCGGAGCTTTTTAAAGATCATGCAGTGCGAGCACGCCGAGTCAGTAAAAAACCTGGATGCCATCCTGGATGTCCCCGGGGTGGACGCCGTTATCTGCGGCCCCATGGACCTGTCCGCCTCGGTGGGCAAGATGGGCAACTACTTTGACCCGGAAGTACTGGGATTGATGCAGACCATCATTGACAAGTGCAAGGCCCACAACAAGCCCTTCGGCCTGTCCATCGGCGTGGACATGGAGCTGATCAAGTTCTGGCTGGACCGGGGCGCCAGCTTCCTGTCCATGGGCACCCCCCAGGATTACTTCCGCGAGATGAGCAAAACCGTGATCCAGCAGGCCCGCGCCATCGAGGCGCAGAGATAAACTATGTGTCATGTAAAGGAGGGGAACCAAGTTGCAGCAGAGCTATTTCTTTGGTAAACTGGTGCCCGGCGTAAAGCGGGGGGCGGAGACGGCCATCGATTGGATGTCGGTCTTCCTGCTCACCGGAATCTTCGTCCTGGGCATCGCGCAGGTCTTCTGGCGGTGGATTTTAAAAAATCCCATCGTCTGGTCCGAGGAGCTGATTCAGCTGACCTATGTTTGGATCTGCTACCTGGGCTGGACCATCGCCGAGCGCAAGGACTCCCACATCCGCATCACCGCCGTCTCCAACATGCTCCCCAGAGGCGCCCAGAAGTATCTCCAGGCCTTCAACCACATCCTTTGCATCGTGTTCTCTGTGCTGATGGTCTACTTCGGCATTAAGCTGGTAGGGGCCGGGCTGAAGCGCACCGCCGTCTCTTTCCCCCTGAACTACGCGGTGGTCTATGTCATGGGTCCCATCTGCAACGGCATCATTATCCTTTACGAGCTGGCCGGCCTGGTGGAGTGCTTCACCAAGGGCCCGCGGGACTATAGAGAAAAAGGAGGGGATGAGGAATGAGCGACGCTATGATAATCGTTTTGGTCGTGTTCGTTGTCCTGCTCTTCACCGGGCTCCCCCTGTATGTCAATCTGGGCCTGACGTCCTTCCTGTACATCTTCCTCACCGGAACGCCCCCCATGGTGGTAGTCCAGCGCATCACCCAGGCCTCTAACTCCTTCACCATGATCGCCGCCCCCTTCTTCATCCTGATGGGCAACCTGATGAACACCGGCGGCGTCACCCGAAAAATGTTCCGATTCGCAAATGTGCTGGTGGGCACCGTCCCCGGCGGCATGGGCCACGCCAATATCCTGTGCTCCGCCCTCTTCGCCGGTATGAGCGGCACCGCTGTGGCCGACGCGGGCGGCCTGGGCAACATCGAGATCCAGGCTATGCGCGAGGTGGGCTATGACGACGACTTCTCCTGCGCCGTCACCGCCGCCTCCTCCGTGCTGGGTCCCATCATCCCCCCCTCCCTGCCCATGGTCATCCTGGCCGTGACGGTGGGGGCCTCTGTGGGCCGCTGCTTTGTGGGCGGCATCATCCCCGGTATCCTCATCGCCGGCTCGCTGTGCACCATGGTGGCCATCTACGCCAACAAGCGCCACTACCCCAAGAACCCCCGGCCCACCGCCCGCGTCGTCTGGGTCGCCTTTAAAGAGGCCTTCCTGGCCCTGATGGCCCCTGTCATCCTCTTTGCCGCCATCTACACCGGCGTTGTCACCACCACCGAGGCCGCCATCGTGGCCGCCCTGTACTCGCTGATTATCGGCCTGTTCTCCTATCGGGACCTGAAGTGGAAGGACATCCCCAAGATCATGCTCTCCACCTGCGAGACCACCGGCGTGGTGCTGGCCATCGTCATGACCGCCAACATCTTCGGCTACGTTCTCACTGTGGCCCAGATTCCCCAGGCCATCACCGCCGTCCTCACCAGCATCTCCAATAAGTTCCTGTTCTTGATTGTCATCAACCTGTTCCTGCTCTTTGTGGGCTGCTTTATGGAGGGCACCGCGGCCATCCTGATTCTGGGCCCCATCCTCATCCCCGCTATGATGGCAATGGGCGTGTCTGAGACCCAGGCCTGTCTCATCATGATCCTGAACCTGATGATCGGCGTGGTCACGCCCCCTGTGGGCGTGGTACTCTATGTCACCTCCAATGTGGCGAAGGTATCCGCCAACCGGGTCATCAAGGCCACCGTCCCCTTCCTGCTGCCCCTGTTTATCGTCCTGATGATTGTGACCTTTGTGCCCGCCGTCTCCGACTTCCTGCCCAACCTGGTCTACGGCGTCCAGTAATTTCCGCCGTCCCTTGGCAGTACCCGGTCCTCCGGACCGATACTGAATACATCCATCAAACTAAAAATGGAGGAAACGAACATGAAGAAACTTCTCACAGCTGTTCTTGCCGCATGTATGGCCCTGTCTCTGGCCGCCTGCGGCGGAAACGCCAATCCCCCTGCCAACTCCGGCGCCAACTCTGGCTCCGGCTCCGGTACGCCCGCCGGCTCCAATCCCCCCGCCCCTCCCAGCAACACCAAGGTGGTTGAGCTCAAGTGGGGCTCCGTCCACCCTGAGACCCAGGTGGTCACTCAGATGATGATGAAGGCCATCGAAGAGATCAACGCCAACGCCGAGGGCATCCACATCACCGGCTATCCCAACGGCGTTCTGGGCGGCTCCTCCGACCTGGTGGAGGGCGTCCAGGAGGGCCTGGTGGACATCATCACCGAGGGCCCCGCTCAGTTTGCCGCCTGGGTTCCTAAGGCCGCTCAGGTCGAGGCCCCCTATCTGTGGCAGAGCGTAGAGCACATGCAGAAGGCCCTGAACGGCGGCTATAAGGACACCCTGAACGAGCTGTTCCAGAGCATCAACGTGCGCATCATGGGCTCCTTCTACTATGGCACCCGTCAGCTCACCGCCAACAAACCTGTCAACACCCTGGACGACCTGAAGGGCATGAAGATCCGCGTCCCCCAGAGCGACCTGTACGTGAAGATGGTCGAGGCCTGGGGCGCCGCCGCCACCCCCATGAACATCAACGAGCTGTATATGGCCCTGTCCACCGGCACCGTTGACGCCCAGGAGAACCCCCTGACCACCTATGAGAGCTACAAGTTCTACGAGGTGGTGAAGAACGTCATCCTCACCGACCACATCATCTGCCCCAACATGATCTTCATCAACAACGACGTTTGGAATGCCATGTCTGAGCACGACCAGCAGGTCGTCCAGACCGCCATCGACAACGCCGTGAAGTGGCAGGACGAGCAGATCATCGCCGCCGAGGAGACCCTGGCTGAGGATCTGAAGCAGTACGACGTGGTGGTCACCACCCCCGACGAGACCATCCGCGAGGCCACCATCCCCTACATCAAGCCCAGCATCGAGGACTGGGACTACATCCAGACTCTGGCCTGATTCAACTCTTAAAACCCCCGCCGGGCGCTATACGCCCGGCGGGGGTTTTGCTGCGCCCTCCACGTGACCGCCCATCCCGTGTCCTTATGAAACAGCGCCCCATGTGGTGGAGCCCAAATATCCCGGCGTGGTGGAGCGCTATGTTAATTTGGGCAGCTGCTATGCCACAGAAGCCCTGTGGCCCCTGCGCCGGGAAATTATGGGCTGTATGGCGGGCTATAAGGGCTGCTATCAGCGGGCCTACCGCTGTCTGGGCGCGGCTGCGGAGATTATGGAGGACCAGCGCTCCATTCTGCTCACCGACGCGCTGGCCCAGAAGCTGGCCAAGCGGGCCCATGGCATTCTGGCCCGGGAGGTCCCCCGGCGCAGGACAGAGCGTCCCGGCCTGGTCAAGCAGCGCTTTTTGGGCGCGGTGACCCACCGGGGCCCTGTCTGTCTATACAACACCGCCCTTGCGCAATGCGGCAAGGTATATGAGCTGACAGACAGCTGTTCCCTGGCACACGACCTGCTCATCCATCTCCTGGCCGGAATCACCGCCAACGGCTACGACCTGGTAGCCTGTCCTGACCCCATGGCCCCTGACCGCCTGGCCCATCTGCTGGTCCCCCAGCTGGAGCTGGCCTTCCTGACCGCCTCCCCCTTGTACTCCTTCCCCTGCAAGCCCTACCGCCGCATCCGCCTGGACACAGCCGCGGACAGCGAGATACTGCGCCGCAGCCGTCCCCGTCTCCGGTTTGCCAAAAAGGTATCCGCCGCCCTGGTGGACGAGGCGGTGTCCTCTCTGGCCCAGGCCAAGGCCATGCACGACAGCCTGGAGGCTATCTACAACCCCCACGTGGACTTCAGCCTGGTAGACAGCACCGCCCGGGCCGTCTGGGATGAGATACAGTCCTTCCAAGTGGAGTAGCACGGCACACAGGCCCTCCCGGCCAAGCGCATTCGCTCCGTGGCAGGTAAGCCATATGTTTTCAATAAAATAGATTGACAAGCCTATCAAAGAACTGTTAAAGTGTAGAGAGACAACACAGCGTCGGGAGCGTGGACAGGACTATGGCAGACAATGACAGCTGGCTTCAGCGCAGGAAGCGAATTTCAGAGATTATTGAGGTAGGCTCCTCAGGGGACTGGATCAGCCGGTTTTACGATCTGGTCAACTCAACATCCATTGTACTCAATCTGGTGGTCAGCGTGCTGTATACCTTCGAGTCATTTCGTGGGGCTTTCGGTGGGATACTGCTCAGCGTGGAGACGGTCACTGTGGCCTTCTTCGCCGCAGACTACCTCTTGCGGCTGTGGACTGCCCGGTTTCTCTTCCCCAAGCAGACCCGGCTGAAGGCCCTCTGGAGCTACACAACCTCCTTCAGCGGGCTGGTGGACCTGCTCTCCTTCCTGCCCTACTACCTGCCCATCTTCTTCCCCTCAGGGGCGGTCGCCTTCCGGATGTTCCGGGTGGTGCGCATTTTCCGTCTGTTTCGCATCAACGCCTACTACGACTCCCTAAACGTAATCACCGAGGTCATCGCCAGCAAGCGACAGCAGCTGGTATCCTCTGTGTTCATCATCCTGATCCTCATGCTGGCCTCCAGCCTGTGTATGTACAGCCTGGAGCACGAGGCCCAGCCCGAGGTGTTCACCAACGCCTTCTCCGGCATCTGGTGGGCAGTATCCACCCTGCTCACGGTGGGCTATGGCGACATCTACCCTGTCACCAATATGGGGAAGCTGTTCAGCATTGTCATTACCTTCCTGGGGGTAGGCATGGTGGCCATCCCCACCGGCATCATCTCCGCCGGCTTTGTGGACCAGTACTCCCGCATCAAGCGCATCAGCGAATATGGCAACGAGGCCGACGTCCACTTTATCAAGGTCCATCTCACTGAGCGGGACCGCTGGTCCGGGCAGACCGTCCAGTCTCTGGGCCTGCCCTCCGGCATCATTGTGGCCGCCATCCAGCGGGACGGGCAGATTGTGGTACCCAGAGGCAATGTGGCTCTGCTCCCCGGCGATACCCTGGTCCTGGGGGCATCTGCGGTGGGCGGCGACAAGCACATCGACCTGAAAGAGGTGGTCCTGCGCAAGCAGCACCACTGGAACGGCCTGGCCATCCGCGATCTGGATATCTCCCGCCAGACCATTATCGTCATGGTCAAGCGGGGCGGCAAGATTTTAATCCCCAACGGCAGCCTGGTCCTCCAGGAGGGGGACAACATCATCCTATACACCCAAACCCACCTGCGGGATGCCAGCACCATCGAGGTTTAGGCAAAAAGCGGCCCGCCCCATCGGGGCGGGCCCTCTGCTTTTTAAAGCTGGAATACTGCGCCGACGGCGGCCGCCGCCGCGATAAAGGCCACCGGGTGCAGCTTTTTCAAGGGGGTATAGCGCATACAGACAAACACGGCCACGGCCAGAATCAGGGCGGGCCAGTGGACCACAAACACACAGCGCTCCCCACCCTGGAAGGTAAACAGCACCGACAGGGCCACGCTCAGTCCAGCCGAGGCGATCAAAGCGGTGGAGGCGGGCCGCAGGCCGGAAAAGACGGCGTCCACCGTTCTCGACTGGCGGAATTTTTGTAAAAACCCGGCGATCACGATAATAACGATGACGGAGGGGGTAATGAGGCCCAGGGTGGCCAGCACCGCGCCCGCCGCGCCGCCCAGCGGCCCTCCCGCCAGACTGCCCGCCTGGAAGCCCACATAGGTGGCCATATTCACCCCCATAGGGCCAGGGGTGGACTCGGACACGGCAATCATGGTGGTCAGGTCCACGTCGGTAAACCAGCCCGTCCGGACCCCCATGTCCTGGAGGAAGGGGATGGTCGCCAGCCCGCCTCCCACGGCGAAGAGGCCCACCTTGGCAAACTCAAAAAACAGCCGCAAAAAGATCATTTCCCCGCACCGCCTTTCTTCCTTCCGAAGAGCAGAAAGCCCGCCGCTCCCGCCAGCACGATAAGCGCCGCCGGGGAGGTGACCAGGTCCAGCGCCTGTCCCAGCGCCCCATAGGCCCCGGCGCCGAAATTGCCCAAACTCCCCGCCGCCGCCAGGACCAGCACGCACAGGAAAATGGCCACAGCCGCGCCGTTTTTCAGGGTGCTCTTCCCCAGCTTCAGCACACTGGCGGCGATGAGGGCCACCACAGCGGCGTTGATGCCCGCCAGGGCGTGCTGAACCACCGGGATATCAGCGAAGTTGGACAGAAACGCGGCGATGACGGTGATAATGACCAGAGAAGGAAACACCACCCCCAGGGTGGTCAGAACGCCGCCCAGGACGCCCTTGTGCTTGCAGCCCACAAAGGTGGCGGTGTTGACGGCGATAATGCCGGGAGTACACTGGCCCACAGCGAAGTAGTCGGTGAGCTCCTCGTCGGTGGCCCAGCCCTTCTTTTCCACCACCTCCCGCTGGAGAATGGGCAGCATGGCATAGCCGCCCCCGAAGGTACACACCCCCACCTTAGCGAAGGTGAGGAACAGATCCAGGTAGATGTTCAACTGGTTTCACTCCCATTGATTTGTGTAGGGCCGCCGCCCTCAACGGCCCGTTCCATAACAGCGGGCCGGCCAGCGGGCCAGCCCCTGCAAGTTATACATTAAACCGGAACAGGATAATATCCCCGTCCTTCACCACATACTCCTTGCCCTCAGAGCGGATGAGGCCCTTCTCCCGGGCGGCAGCCATAGCGCCGCAGCTCATCAAGTCGTCGTAGGAGATGACCTCGGCCCGGATAAAGCCCCGCTCGAAGTCGGAGTGAATCTTGCCCGCCGCCTGGGGGGCCTTGGTGCCTCGGGTGATGGTCCAGGCGCGGCACTCGTCCTCGCCGGAGGTGAGGTAGGAGATGAGACCCAGCAGGGTATAGCTGGCCTTCACCAGCCGGTCCAGGCCGGACTCCGCCACCCCCAGATCATCCAGAAACATCTGCTTCTCCTCCCCGTCCAGCTGGGCAATCTCCTCTTCCAGCTTGGCGCACACGGGGATGACCTGGGCCCCCTGCTCCCTCGCCCGCTGCTCCACCTGCTGGTAGTAGGGGACGGCAGAGGGGTTGGAGAAGCCGTCCTCATCCAGGTTGGCGGCATAGATCACCGGCTTGAGGGACAACAGCTCGCAGTCGGGATACTCTGCGGCGATGTCCACCTCGGTGTAGCTCCGGGCGGACTTTCCGTCGTTGAGCCAGTCCCGCAGGCCCTCGAAGTCGGCGGCCTCCTGGAGAAACTTCTTGTCCCCCTTTGCCGCCTTTTTTGCCTTGTCAATCCGCCGCTCCACCATCTCCAGATCGGCCATGACCAGCTCCAGGTCGATGGTGTCCATATCCCGGACGGGGTCGGTGCTGCCCTCTACATGGATGACGTTGTCGTCGTCGAAGCAGCGGACCACATGGACGATGGCGTCGGTCATGCGGATGTTCCCCAAAAATTTGTTGCCCAGGCCCTCGCCCCGGCTGGCCCCCTTCACCAGGCCGGCGATGTCCACAAACTCGATCACCGCCGAGGTGGTCTTTTTGGGGCGGTACATCTCAGACAGCCGGTCCAGCCGGGCGTCGGGCACCGCCACCATGCCCACGTTGGGGTCGATGGTGCAGAAGGGGTAGTTAGCGCTCTCGGCGCCGGCGTTGGTAATGGCGTTGAACAGAGTGGATTTCCCAACATTTGGAAGACCCACGATTCCCAATTTCATGGCGGACTCCTCTTTTCCTCTTATTTTTCCAAGTCAGCCCAAATATTATATCCGGTTTGGCCCCAGGATGCAAGAGGGAGTTTTCAAAGAGAAGTGCCCTGCTGCACATTTTACCCTGTGTAAATTTCTATGACATCCCTGTAGGGGAGGCTAATAGCCGCCCCACAGAAGAGCCACTTAGGATTCAGAAAAATCCTTTCTAACATCCCCATAAATCGCCTGATAGTGCTGGTAATTAGGAAACTTATTCTGGAAATGCTCCGCCATGCACCGCGCGGCCCCCGCGGAGTTCCCAGCTTTAATGGCCTCAAAAATTCTCAGATGGCTTTTATAAAAATCCTTTCCATCCGTATAGCTGATATGGTCTGAGATCAGGCCCATCATACTGGAATAGATAGACTCAATCAGTTTGTTATCGCAGAGCTCAACGATTTGATAGTGGAACAGATTGTTATAAAATTTCCGTTTTGCCATGTCCGCGCCAGCTTCCGTCTCCCGTCTCATGGCATCCATCAGCTCCTGAAACTCCGCCAACTGCTCCCGGGTAATTTTCACCGCCGCCAGGGCCGCCATTTGGACCTCCATAATATAGCGGAACTCCAAAATGTCATCTCCGTTTTTGTGGTCCAGATAAGAACGGACAGCCAGGGGATTGAGAAGCTCTACCGAGTCTGAGGCGACGTAATTCCCATCACCCTGGCGGCTGCGGATAACCCCCATCATTTCCAGCGCGCTGATAGCCTGCTTCAATGCGGGACGTCCCACCTGAAGCATCTCCGCCAGCTGCCGCTCGGGAGGAAGGCGGTCTCCTTTTTTCAGCTCCCCCCGCTCAATCATGTCCTGAATCTGCGCGGCAATTTTTTTATATACAGATACATTGCTCTCGATTGGCTGAAACATATCAAATGTACCTTTCTGTTAAATTTTGATTCATGTATCTGCATTTTATCACACGGGGGCGTTGAAAATCAAGCCTAAAGAAACTGATAAAAGTTGTAGACGCATATTGCCATAATAACGCCCATCAGCCCCAGAAAAAGCCTGTTCACCGCTGCCGCGTCCATTTTCTGGTTCAGCGCCCGGCCTGCCATACCTCCTCCAATCCCGCCGGCAATCATCAAAAGCAGCATACCGGCCTCGATATCGGGGACCGACCCCGTCCAGCAGGTGTAGAGCAGGCTGGCGGCTTGAGAAAAAAAGATGATGTACAGGGAATTCTGCGCTGCGGCTTTCATATCCATGGAAAATAAAAAAAACAGGACAATCAGGTCGATAGGCCCGCCTCCAATTCCCAAAAACGACGACATCAGCCCCAGAGCCCCGCCGGCCAGAAGACAGGAAAAGGGATTGGTGAGATGATAGGTTCTGATCCGGTCCCGCTTGACGGTGTAGAGCATCAGGCCCAGCATCACGAAAAACAGGCAGCACGACTGGACCGCTCCCACCCGCTCTGAGTTCGGAAGCCTGGACAGCAGAACACGAAAAATCTCCTTTCCCGCGATGCCGCCGAGGGCTGCGCCAATAGCCAAAGGCGTGCTCACGCTGCGGTTAATCAGGGTATCCCCCTTTTTAAACGCCCGGAGCATGGAGCAGCTGGTCATAGACAGGACGGTGCAGGCCGACAAAAAGCTGACTGCCGCTACGCTCAGACCGCTGACCGCGTCCAGGACTGGCTTAATCAGCACGCCGCCGCCAATGCCGCAGATCGCCCCCACAACAGACGCGCCAAAGCTGACGGCCAAAAATAATAGATACAGACCAACACCCATGATATCCTTCCTTCCCTGTCGTTCTATTTTTTAGCGCCGCGCCTTCTGCCATAGGAGAGGGCCTCCAGCAGGATATAACAGAGCAGAATCAGCGCAGGTACCGCTATAAGGAAGCCTGTTTGACCATCCTCCACCCCCATCAGCGCAGCGGGCGTTATAACATTGGAGTGCCATGGAATCCAAAGGCTCATAAAGAGACAGCCCACAAAAGCGGAACGGACTAAATCCAGCCGGTTCCATCCCCTTTTTGCATAGATTGGCGCCAGACATGAGGCCGTAAAAATAAAGGAGCACATCCCGGAGGCCGATATCAAATTGGTGACAAAGCCCGCTAAAACGGTGACAAGGTCTCCTTTCCAGCTCTGGTCCGCCCAATTCAGCAGCGGGCCCAGCACCGCCTCGGTCACGCCTCCACTCTCAAACAGGCCAAACAGGGCAAAGGCAAACACAAATAAAATAGCGGTGTCCGCCATGCTTTTGATTCCGCCGGTCTCAAAGACCCGCAGCAAATCTCCCGTCCAGTCAGAAAAATTTCCGCCCTCCCAAAGGGCCTGCACCGCCTGTTTTACCGAAACGCGCTGATAAAACAGCGACAGCAGAACCCCGGCCAGTGCGCCGGACGCCAGAGTAATCACCGTCGGCTGCCGTTTGACCAGCAGAACCACCACAAGCACCAGGGGCAGAAGCGCGGGCCATCCCAGCCGCATCGAGACAGTCAGTTCCTGGTAAAACGCTTCCCCTCCGGCTTCTGTTCCGCCCTCCAAGGGGACCAGGCGGTTTAAGACCCCATACATCACCGCGCACAGCACGGCAGCCGGGCCTGTCATTCTTCCCTGATACCGAATGCTTTTCATCAGATCCACACCGGCCAGAGAGGCCGCCGCATTGGTGCAGTCCGCCGCGGGGGACAGGGCATACCCGAGAAAACCGCCCGCCGTAACCGCGCCGACGCACAGCTGAGCCGGAAACCCCATAGATCTGCCCGTCGCCAAAAGCACTGCGCCAACCGTGCCGCAGGCGCCGAATACCGTCCCGGTCAGAAAGGCAAACAGAAGAACCACGCAAAAGGCGACAGGAAGATACCACTGAGCGCGGATGATCGAAACGCCCACCGCGGTCATGAACGGAATGGCGCCGCACTGATTCCAGGCTCCGATCATTGCTCCAGAACAAAAGAGAATCAGAATGGGAGAGACCGCCTTTTTGCAGGAATCGGTCATGCCGGTTTGCAGTGCTTCAAACGGATACCCTTTCCCACGCAGAAGCAGAAACGAAGCTGTCCAGGCCAGAAAAAAGAGGGGCTGAACCTTTGTTTGAAGCAAAAGGGTGGGGAGAAGGATCACCAAAAAGGAGACTGACAAAATCAGCAGAGCATATCCGAACGGAAGCTGCTCCCGTTTGGGATGTTCGTCTCTCATAAGAACCTCCTGTCATGAAGAAACAGGGACTGTAGCCACGCAGTCCCTGTTCCCTTTGCTGCTTTGGAAGCTTATACCTCGGCCTGCTGTGTGCCGCCCATCTCGGCGCGTGGAATCCTGGCGATGCCAAATCCTGTAAAGCCCCAGAGGATGGCAAACAGGAAGCCGGTGTAACAGAAAATGGTCCAGGGGAAATATTCCATCGTAGGCACGCCCAAAGTGCCCGCCATGTATGCTCCTCCGGCAGACCAGGGCACCAAGGGGATGACGCAGGTGCCGGCGTCCTCCAGCGTCCGGGAGAGGTTCTTAGCGTCCAGTCCCCGCTCCTGGAAGGCATCCTTAAACAGCTCGCCGCACAAGAGAATCGGAATATAGGCGTTGCCCACCACAATTCCGGTAATCAGGGTGGCAATAACAGTTACCAAAATCAGGGAGCCATCGCTGTGGACAAAGCTCTTCAGGGTATCCAGAATCGTCTCCATAAAGCCGCCCGCGCTCATGGCCCCCGCGAACAGGAAGGCGCATAGGACCTTCAGCACAGTGGTCATCATGCTGTTCATGCCGCCCCGCTCCAGAAGAGCTTTGATGGGAGCGGCGACAGCCTCGGGATCAATCGCCGGGAGCATGGACAGCTGGAAGCCCCCAAAGCCCGCCGTGATGACAGAACCGATTGCCGCCCCCTGGAATATCATTGCCAGAGCGCCCGCCGTCAGGGCGGCGGTGAACATAACCGGAATGGTGGGCTTTCCCATGGCCGACCCCACCAGAACGATAATCAGCGGGAGCAGAAGCAGCAGATTAAACTGGAACGTGGAGGCCAGGCCGTCCATCATCTCGGTGGCAGCGGAGGACTCGGCGGTGGAGACCACCGCGCTGGAGCGGCCCGCGATGAAGTAGACTGCCAGGCAGACCAGGCTGGCCGGGAGTGTGGTATAGAACATATGCCGGATGTGCTCAAACAGAGTTGTCCCGGCGGCTACCGGGGCCAGATTGGTGGTGTCGGAGAGAGGGGACATCTTATCGCCGAAATAAGCGCCCGAGATAATGGCGCCGGCCGCCGCCGCCATATTGACGCCAAGCCCGGAGGCGACGCCGATCAGGGCCAGGCCCACCGTGCCCACGGAGCCGAAGGAGGTGCCGGTGCAGACGGAGACAATGACCGTGATGATAAAGGCGGACACAAGGAACATGGACGGGCTGAGCAGCTTCAGGCCATAGTAGATCATCATGGGGATGGTGCCGGAGAGCATCCATGTGCCAATAATCAGGCCGACAAACACAAAGATAAAAATGGCCATAAAGGATTTCCCGATTTTTTCCGATACCGCCTCCGATACCTGATCCCAGGTGGTGCCGTACAGCCGGGCCAGCACGACAGTGAAGAAAGAGACGACCAGCAAAAGCAGCTCCACACTATAGCGGTATATTCCGAAGCCAATTCCCATCACCAGGGCCATCACAATGATGGGCAGGACCGCAACAGCAAATGGGGGTTTTTTATTCATATGAGTCACCTGTTACCCTTTCTTCTCAATTTTGCCTGATTAGTCAATGGACTCTCCCAAGGTTTCGGTCATCTTTTTGTATTCCTCCGCAAATTTTACAGTGATTGGGCCCGGAACCTGCTGGCCAATCTTTTTTCCGTCGATCATTTTAACCGGCACAATTTCGCCTACGGTACCGCAGATGAATACCTCGTCAGCGTTGTAGTACTCAGAGACGGAGACATTGCGCTCCTGTACCTCCATTCCCATATCCTTGGCAATCTGAATCATGGTTCTCCTGGTAATGCCGGGGAGCTGGGAGTCCAGAGTAGGTAAAACCAAGGCCCCATCCTTGATCATTTGCAGGTTGGTGGAGTTTGTCTCCGCCACATAGCCGTTTTGGTCCAGCATAATGGCCTCGTCGGCTCCCTGGCGGATGGCCTCGCAGGCCGCCATGATCTGGTTGAGCTGGTTGCAGCAGTGAATCTTTGGGTCCATGTAAGAGGGGGAGTAGCGCTTGAGCCAGGTGGTAATCAGAGTAATACCGTCTTTATTGAAAATCGGAGGCTTCTGGTCTACGCAGATTACAATGGAGGACTGCGTGATGTTCAATGTGGGGTGCATGCCGGTCTGGGCCTTGAAGCCTCTAGTGACCTGAAGGCGCATGTGAATGTCGTGGAAACCGGCCTCAATATTTCTTTTTACCAGCTCCTTAACAATCTGCTTCATCTCGTCCTTGGTCTTGCCAATCTCAATGCCCAGAGTATAGCAGGACTCATACAGCCGCTTGATGTGCTCGTCCAGCCGGTATACCCTCCGGTCATAAGCGCGGATCCCCTCATACACGCCGTCGCCGTGCTGGAAGCCGCTGTCGTAAACAGAGATGACCGCTTCTGATTTTCTTACGAAGTCCCCATTAACATAGAGAATTGTATCCGCAATTTTTTCACCATTCAGCATAATGGAGCCGTCAGGGGTAAGCTGGGACAGTTTGTACATTGTAGTCTCCTCCTTCAATGATGCTTCTTATTATGTTTCGCTTTGGGTATTTGGTGTTATGGACATTTGGTAATACCAATAATAAACGACCATACAGAGTTTGTCAAGAGATATAAAGAGATTTTTTCATAGCAGGGTGTTTTTTGTCATAACACACAGCTTCCTTTGGCCGCTATGGTGTATTTTAACGCCGCAAATAATTGTTAAAAGGCTGGCATTCATCAGAATGCCAGCCCTAGCTTGTCGAAAGGCCGCCCTGAAAGGGGCGGCCTGTTTTGCTTTTATGCGTTGCCGAACTCGCTGAAAAAGCGGTCGTGGACGGCCTGGACGGCCCGGTCGGCGTCCCGCTCATCCACCAGGACGGACACCTTAATCTCGCTGGTGGAGATCATGTTGATGTTGATACCGGCGGAGAACAGGGCCTCAAACATCTTGCAGGCCACGCCGGCGTTGTTCACCATACCGGCGCCCACAATGGACACCTTGGCGATCTCCTCGTTGACCTCCACCGACTTGCAGCCGATGGCCTCCTTATACTCCTCCATAACCTCACGGGCGGACTGGGCGTCTCCCCGGGCCACGGTAAAGCTGATATCCTTGCTGCCGTCCCGGCCGATGGACTGGAGAATGATGTCCACATTGATTCCCTTCTGGGCCAGCAGAGAGAAAATTTTAAAGGCGATGCCGGGCTGGTCGGCCAGCCCCACTAGAGCGATGCGGGCCACGTCCTTGTCCTTTGCCACGCCGCTGACATGGGTTTTTTCCATAGTCTTTACGACCTCCTTCACTTTTGTACCAGGTTTTCCGCTGAAGCTGGACAGCACCTCCAGATTGACGTTGTACCGCTTGGCCATCTCCACCGAGCGGTTGTGGAGCACCTGAGCCCCCAGGCTGGCCAGCTCCAGCATCTCGTCAAAGGTGATCTCGTCGATCTTCCGGGCTCCCGTCACATGGCGGGGGTCGGCGGTGTAGACGCCGTCCACGTCGGTGTAGATCTGGCACAGGTCCGCATGCAGGGAGGCGGCCAGAGCCACGGCGGAGGTGTCGGACCCCCCCCGGCCCAGAGTGGTGACGTCGTCATACTTGTTGATGCCCTGGAAACCGGCCACCAGCACGATCTTCCGCTTGTCCAGCTCCTTGCGGATGCGCTCGGTGTGGATGCGCTTGATCCGGGCGGCGGAATAGGCTGAATCGGTGAGCATCCCCGCCTGCCAGCCGGTGAGGGATATGGCCTGATAGCCCATGCGCTCGATGGCCATGGCGCACAGAGCAATGGAGATCTGCTCGCCGGTGGCCAGCAGCATATCCATCTCCCGCTTCGAGGCCTTGGGATTGAGCTCCCGGGCCTTTTCAATCAGCTCGTCGGTGGTGTCGCCCTGGGCGGACAGAACCACCACCACGCTGTGGCCCTTGCGGTAGGTCTCGGTGACGATCCGGGCCACGTTGCGGACCTTGTCCGCGTCAGCCACCGAGCTGCCGCCGAATTTTTGTACAATAAGTGCCATGTATGCTATTCCCCCTAAAGGTTTAAATCAATTCGTCGGGGGCGGCCTGTGGCCGCCCGCGATTCCCAAACGGTATCATGTAGGGCGCGACGACCTCGGCGCGCCGCCCGAAACAAGCCGGCACGTTGCTGCGAGCCGGGCACATTGGACAGGCGCGGGCCGCCGGGGTCGTCGGCCCCTACATTCTATTCCGTCAGGCCAGCACCCGGAACAGGGAGCCGGTCTCCAGGCCGGCCAGCTTCTCTCGAATCTCCGGCTCGGTCATAGGCGCAGTGAGGAAGGCGGCCTCGCCGGCCGGTGCGCCGCCCCTGGCCAGCAGCTGAATCTCGCCGCAGCGCTTTCTGGCCTCGTCGGCGGAGAGCTGGGCCCGGACATACCAGGGGGAGACCAGGCAGTCGGCGGACACCACCAGGTCGTCGGCCCCCTCCTCCCAGCCGTTGTGACGGTCCTTCTTCAGGTCCTTGGCAATATCAATCACATCGGCAACCACGGCGGAGGCGGTGGGCAGCTTGCCCGCTCCCCGGCCGTAGAACATCACGTCACCAATGGCGTTGCCGGTGACGGCAATGGCGTTGAACACGTCCTCCACCCCGGCCAGGGGGTTCTCCCCTGGCACCAGGTGGGGCGCCACAAAGGCGCACACCTTGTCCTCCGGCCGGCGCAGGCAGCGGCCCAGCAGCTTGATTTTGCAGCCCACCGAGTCGGCGTAGGCCACATCCTCCAGGGTAACGCCCCGGATGCCCTGGGTGGGCACCTGGTTGGGATAGACGTGCCGGCCGAAGGCCAGGGCGGCCAGGATGCAGATCTTCCGGCAGGCGTCGTGGCCGTCCACGTCGGCGGTGGGGTCCTTCTCGGCGTAGCCGTTGGCCTGGGCCTCCTTGAGCGCCAGATCAAAGGTGAGCCCCGCCCGAATCATCCGCGTGAGGATATAGTTGGTGGTACCGTTGAGGATGCCGGTGACCTGCTCCAGCTGGTTGGCAGCCAGACAGGAGGTGAGAGGCCGCAGGATGGGGATTCCGCCGCCCACGCTGGCCTCGAAGAGATAGCTGCATCCGTTGGCGCGGGCCAGCTGGAGCAGCTCATAGCCGTGGGTGGCTACCAGCTCCTTATTGGAGGTGACCACACTCTTGCCCGCCTTCAGGGCCCGGGTGGTGAAGTCCAGGGCAATGGTGGCCCCGCCGATGGTCTCCACCACGATGTCCACCTCTTGGTCGTTCTCAATGGCGGCGAAGTCCTTCACGAACAGGTCCTTGTAGGGACTGTCGGGGAAATCCCGCACATCCAGAATATATTTCAGCCGCACCAGGTCATCGACCCGGTGGTCGATGAGCCCGCCATTGGTGGTAAGCACCTCGGCCACGCCGGAGCCCACGGTGCCAAATCCTAAAATTGCTACGTGTACCATTTTTTCTCCTCCAGAATTCATTTTGTCATCTGCGGGGGCGGCTGTCAGCCGCCCCCACAGATTGTCTTCAGCTTCTATCCCGCTAAAATCTCGCACTTAATGACCCCGGCCCCGGCGGAGACGTGGGCCAGCACTTCCTCCAGACTGTCCTGGAGGGCGGAGGTCTCCGCTGTCATCGTGACCACGGCGCAGCCGTTCACGGGGATGCTCTGGTTGATGGTGAGGATATTCACTCCGGTGCCCGCCAGCACATTCAGCGCCCCGGACAGCACCCCCGGCTCGTCCTTGAGCAGCACCTGAAAGGTGACAATGCGGCCATGGAGCATGTCGTTGAAGGGGCGCACCGCATCCTTATACTTATAAAAGGCGCTGCGGCTGATGTTTACCGCCTGGGCCGCGCCGTTGACGGTCTTCTCCTCTCCTGTTTCCAGCAGGCGCTTGGCCTCGGCCACCTTCCGGAAAATCTCCGGCATGGCCTCGGCCTCCACGATAAAATATTTCGCTGGACCGCTCATAGCTCTCCTCCCCTCTCACAGAGATTGTCCGTGTTGTGCGGCCATTTGTTTTTAAGCTGTGGTCTATTGTAACACAGCCGCCTCCAGGCCGCAACCGAAATAGTTTCGTCTTTACGGAGAAACTTCACCTGAAAAAAGGGGGGTGCAGCCGTCATATTATACAGCAACAGCGCCGCAGGCGGCCGCCTGCGGCGCTGTCAGTCTTGTCTTACCCCGCCATGCCGTCAGAGGGGCGCAGGGGGTCGGAGGGCAGAGTCGGCACATTAGGGAACACCGAGCCTCCGCCGGGGTTGGGGTTCCAGGGATTGACCTCCTCCCAGGGCTCATCCGGGCTGGTGGGATTGCTTGGATCGGTTGGATTGCTGGGGTTATTGGGCTCACTGGGATCAGTGGGATCGTAGGGGTAATACGGGGCGTTTGGATCAACGGGATTATTGGGGTCGTTGGGGTCGGGGTCCGTCACAGGGGCCTCGGTGTGGACGGTGCAGGGCCCGCAGGAGGAGACGTTGGCATAGCGCCAGATGTCGTCGTCCGCCACGGCGGTGGCAACCTGCTCCCGCTCGAAGTTGGGCGGGCAGAATTGCCGCTTGCTCTCCTCGGGGCAGAACTCCCCCGCCAGGTGATACAGGCCGGTGGCGCTGCCGTCCTCCTTAAGGACAGGGCTGTCCACACAGACGGTAATCACGCTCTCCGCAGTGTGGAAGGTGCAGATCTGGCCCTCGGGGTAGTCCTCGGGGAAGATGGAGCCGCTGGCCGTCCGGCCGCCCCGGGGGTCCATGGAGCAGTACTCGGTGGCGGGCAGGCCGGAGTCCAGGCAGTAGGTGATGGTCCGCCGTCCTCCCGGGTCCTCGTAGTTCTTGTCGGGCAGGCCCTCGTGAAGCCGGGTCATCACCTTATTCCACAGCACCAGGGCGGGGTTCTCATAGTTTCTGGTAATCATCTTCTGGTTCCGGGCATAGCCTGTCCACACCACGGTGGTGTAGTAGGGGGTGTAACCGGCGAACCAGCGGTCGTAGTCCTCGCTGGTGGTGCCCGTCTTGCCGGCGGCGTGCTGACCCTTAATGCCGTAGCCTCCGGCGGTGCCGTTAAACACACCCTGGAGCATATTGTTCATATACCAGGCGGTTGATACCTTGATGACCTCTTCCTCCTCGGGCATTACCTCCAGCAGGGGAATCTCCTTGCCGTCCACCATTTGGGTCACCCGGGTGAAGGTGCGGGAGGAGTTGTATTTGCCCTGGTTGGGGAAGACGGAGTAGGCCTCGGCCATGTCCCGGGCGTTGGTGCCGTTGGTCAGGCCGCCCAGGGCCAGGGGGGCGATGCTCAAATCGCTCTTCCACTCGCCGTAGACCATCCGCCCCGGCTCCAGCTCAATGTGGTAGCGGTCCTGGACAAATTTGAAGCTCTCCTCCGGGGTGACGTAGTCCCCCATAAGACGGACGGCCACCGTGTTCACCGAGCGCCGGAGGGCGTCGTAGATGACGGTCTGCCCCCGGTAGTGGGCGGCGCCCGAGTTCACCGGCCAGGCCTTGCCTCCCAGCACCTGGTAGGGGTAGTCGTCCACCACGGAGTAGGGGGTGATCTTCCCGAACTCGATGGCGGGGGAGTAGACGGCCAGAGGCTTGATGGAGGAGCCCGGCGGCCTGTGGCCGTCGCTGGCGTAGTTGCTCCAGAGGTTGCCTGTCTTCTCGCCGAACTGGCCGGCGATGGCCACCAGGTCGTGGGTCTCGTTGTTGATCACCGCGATGGCCGACTGCATCAGCTGGCCGTCCTTGGCGGTGTAGTTCAGGTTCTCGCGGTTGGTGTAGATGTCGTCCACAATGGCCTGTGCCTTGGGGTCGAAGCAGGTGTAGATGCGCAGGCCGCCCCGCTGGAGGGCCATGTTGGTCTGCTGGGCGGACCAGCCATACTCCTTGGCCAGGGCCTCCCGCACGTCGGAGATGACGGTCTCCTCATACCAGGTGTAGATATCCGCCTGGGCGCCCTGGCCCTCATCCCGGACAAAGACCAGCTCCTGGGCCATGGCCTCGTCGTACTCCGCCCGGCTGATCATCTCCTGCTCCAGCATCTGGTTCAGCACCACCCCCTGGCGGTACTTGTTCCAGCGCCGGGCGTCCCATATCTCGTCGGTGTTCACGCCCTGAGACCGGGCGAAGGAGTAGGGGCCGTATTTCGAGGGGTTGTTGGTGATGGAGATCAGGCTGGCGCACTCGGCCAGGGTGAGCTCTGACACCGGCTTGCCGAAGTACTCCAGCGCGGCCGCCCCCACCCCCTCGCAGCCGCTGCCCAGGGGGATGATGTTCAGGTAATACTCCAGGGTGTACTCCTTGGAGTTGTTCTGGGTGAAGCGGAAGGCCCGGACAATCTCCGTAATCTTCCGCTTTACGGTGGTCTCGTTGTAGTCGGTGGTGTTTTTAATGAGCTGCTGGGTAATGGTGGAGCCGCCCGAGATCTCCTGGCCGGTAAACATGGCCAATACCGCCTTGGCCGTCCGCCGCCAGTCCACGCCGGGGTGGGTCCAGAAGCGCTTATCCTCGATGGCCACGGTGGCCTGCTTCAAATACTCGGGCATCTCCTCATAATCCACCCAGATGGACTTGGTGACGCTGAGCAGGGTGGTCATCTCCTTGTACTGCCCGGTCTCCTGATCCAGGTAGTACATGATGCTGTTCTCCCCCAGGGGGAAATCGTCCAGGCTCAGGTCGGCAATGGGTACGATGACCTCGTTGATGTACACCGCCGCGAAGCAGCACATCAGCGCCCCGGTACACAGGCCGATAAGAACGAGGGTGCCCAGCACCTTGAAAAAGGTGCCCAGGCCGGCTAGGACGGGGCTGCGCCGGCGCTTGCGCCTGTGCTTGCGGGTCCCCGCGTCCCGAGAGGACCGCCGCTCCCCGCCGGGCGCCTGCCTGCGGGAGGGGTAGTCGCTGTTCTCATAGAGAGAGTTGTGATCGTTGTAGTCTGACACAATGATACCTCCAGTCGGCCCGGGAGAGACTCCTCTCCCCGCCCCGACTTTCTGTGGACAGGCCGCCGCCCGCCCGGATGTTCTGCTTGTTTTCGCTGAGCCTGTATCAGACCCAGCATAGGGTATTATACCAGATTTTCCTTGTTTGTCCACCCATAATCGGGCCCGCCCGCCATTTTTCAAAGATTATTAAAATTTACCTGTCTTTCCTCTTGCATTTTTTCCGCCGACGGGGTAAAATAAGAGCAAGAAAACACAGGAGGACGCCCCTATGGACGACAGCTTCGGCCCCGATTTTATCACCGTCACCGACGAGGAAGGCAACGACTTCGAGCTGGAGATGGTGGACTCCCTGGAGCACAACGGCATTACCTACTACGCCATGTTCCCCGCTGTGGAAGAGGACGAGGCCACCGGCCAGCCCAAGGACGTGGACGCCGACGACGAGGAGTATGGCCTGGTCATCATGAAGGCCATCCAGGAAAACGGCGAGGAGCTGCTGTCCACCCTGGACTCCGACGAGGAGCTGGACCAGGTGTATGAGCTGTTCATGGAGCGCTTCTTCCAGGACGAGGACGAAGAAGCGTAGGGGGCGGTCTCCGTGCCGCCCCGGGCAGGCGCAGAGGCCCGCCCTTACAGATGACGAATCAAAGCATTGGGCCGCCGGGGGCGGCGGCCCTCATTCCTGCTCGGTGCGTGATGGGCTCTTTTAAACCCACATTTCTAAAACGGGACGCCCCCCTCACAGCGCGGCTTGCAGGCCTCCCGGCCCCCTATGAGGTCAGCTGGACGTTGGAAGCAGAAAAACGCTGTGGAGGCGACCCACCTGCCATTCGTGCAGGTTTTAATTGGGCCCACACGGCCAGAGCGGGGTAAAAAAACAGATGTCTCAGCCTTTGGCCGCGGCAAAAGCCGCGGTCTCTTCTTATTTTATAAACAAAATGTAAAACTCCCCTCCGCCTCTTGCATTCAGGGGCGGATTTTAGTATAATATTTCGGAAATGCCCGGAGGGCATTTCCCTTCTACTATTGAAAATGAGAGGACTGAATCAACTGTGAGTGCATCTCCTGAGAAAAAGTCCCGGAGCAGCCAGCGCCGGGAAGAGGAACAAAAAGACCGCCGCTCCGTGGCCCTGTACAGCGCAATCGGCCTGGCGGTGATTGTGTTCGCCGTTGTCCTGATGTTTTGGAACAGCGGCCTGCTCCAGCGCAATCTCACCGCCCTGGACCTGAACGGAACCAAATACTCCGCCGCCGATGTGCAGTACTACTACAACAGCATCTACGCCTCCTACGCCAACCAGTACGCCTTCGACCCCAGCACCTCCGTGAAGAAGCAGGTCTACCAGGAGGAGACCCAGATGAGCTGGTACGACTACCTGCTGGACCAGGCCCTGGAGACCCTGCGCAGCAACGCCGCCCTGGCCGCCAAGGCGAAGGCTGAGGGCTTTTCCATCACCCCCGAAAGCCAGACCGAGCTGGACGCCTTTCTGGCTCAGCTCAACACCGCTTGGCTCAGCTACGGCTACAACAGCCGCGAGGCCTTTATCAAGGCCAGCTTCGGCACCTACATGACCTACGACCGGCTGGCTGAGCTGGTGGGCATGGAGTATCTGGCCGGCGACTACGCCCAGTCCAAGCTGGACGCCATCGACCACCCCCAGGCCGACTACGACACCTACTACCAGGAGCACGCCGACGAGCTGGACACCATCGTGTACTCCCAGCTCACTTTCCGGGCCGTCCTCCCCACCACCGACGCCGAGGGCAACACCATCCAGCGCACCGAGGCGGAGCAGGCCTCTCAGCTGGAGCTTCTGAAGGTGGAGCAGAAGGCCCTGGCCGACGAGGTCAGAGCCAAGCTGGAGGGCGGGGCCAAGGCGGAGGACCTGGCTGAGGAGTACAAGGACCAGCTCTACAGCTCCTCCCTCTCCCGCCGCTCCACCGGCGCCAGCGCCAGCAACGCCTCCTACGGCGAATGGCTGCTGGACCCCGCCCGGAGGGCCGGGGATGTCACCCTCTCCGGACAGGACCTGAGCAGCTCCTCCAACTACTATGTGGTGGTCTTTGAGGAGCGGCTGCTGGACGAAAACACCACCCACAATGTGCGCCGCATCCTGGTGCAGGCGGGAGACAACAACTCCACCCCCACCCAGGAGCAGTACAGCGAGGCCGAGAAGAAGGCCCAGGAGCTGCTGGACCAGTGGAAGGCGGGGGACGCCGATGAAGCCTCCTTTGCCGACCTGGCCGTTTCTGAAAGCGCCGAAAGCGCCACCGCCCAGACCGGCGGCCTGGTCTCCAACATCACCCCCAACTCCAGCTACGGGGAGGACTTCCTGAGCTGGTCCACCGACCCCGTCCGTAAGGCGGGTGAGACCGGACTGGTTAAGACGGAGAACGGCTGGTATGTGACCTACTATGTCTCCTCCGGCGACCCCATCTGGAAGCAGACCACAACCGCCGCCCTCCAGCAGCAGGACTTCGACAAGCTGGCCGGCGATGCCAGCGAGGGCTGGACCGTCTCCACAGGCATGGGCATGAATTTCGTCAAGGCATAAAGAAAAACCTCCATTCAGAATTGAATGGAGGTTTTTTGCATCTACTTGGTGTAAGGCTTATCGCTCTCGATAAACACACCCTGGGTCTTGCTCCAGCCCACGTTGAAACCCAGCGCCGCACCCAGGTCCCGGAGCTTGAAGTAGTTGTAGCCGCCGCCGTTGTCATCCACCAGGGTGATGGCCTCCATGCTCACCGCCTTGCCGTCTATTTGGACGGTCTGGGTTCCGCCGGTATAGGTCCGGTCGCCGGAGAAGGGAGTCTTCATCTCGGTGCCCCCCGCCTGGTAGCTGTGGCCTGTGGTGACGGAGATGGACTTAGTCGCGTTGTCATAGCCCACCGAGAACTGGGCCTTGGTCCCGTTCAGCACATAGGCCATATCCCGCAGCTTGATATAATTGGTGCCGTTGCCGCTGGCGTCCGTCAGCGCGTACATCTGGAACTCCACCTTTTTCCCGTCCACGGTGACGCTCTGGGTGCTGGCCAGGGCCATAGGCCGCTGGGTTTCCGCCGGGCTGCCGCTGTCGAAGTGGACCGCCGCATCCACCAGATACCGGTTCCCCGCCGCCCGGTTATCCACCACGATGGCGCTCCACTGGGCCTTGCTCCCGCCGTAGTAGACATCCGTCAGCCTGACGCAGTCGCCGAAGGCAGAGCTGTCAATGCTGGTAACGCTGGCCGGGATCGTAACCCTGGTCAGGTTGGTGCAGCCCATAAAGGCCCCCTCACCGATGTTGGTATAGCCCTCTGGAATGGTCACGCTGGTTAAGCCGGTGCAGTCCTCAAAGGCGCCGGACAGCAATTTGGCGTTATTGCCGGGGAGATTCACACTGGTCAGGCCGGTGCACCGCTGAAAGGCCCCCACTCCGATGGTGCGGACGCTGGAGGGAATGGTGATGCTGGTCAGGCTGGTGCAGTCGTTAAAGGCCCGGGTGCCGATGGCGGTAACGCTGGTGGGGATGGTCACGCTGACCAGCTTCTCGCAGCTGCGGAAGGCCCCCTCCTCAATGCTGGTGACCCCGGAAGGGATGGTCACGCTGGTCAGGTTGGGGCGGTTGCTCACCGCATAGGGCCCGATTTTGGTCACACCCGCCGGGATTGTCAATTCGCTGTCGCCGCCGAAGTAGCTGCGAAGCACACCATCCTTGATATCAAAGTCTCCCATATAGGCGGCGCCGGCCGCGGGCAGCAGGCCCAGGCACAGGACCAAAGCCAGCACAAGGGCGAATAATTTCTTCTTCATGTTCTTTTCCCCTCTACATTTTACTCCGGCAGCCCGCCGGGCTGATAGGTTCACCGTCATTTTACCCGAAATCCCATCAAATTGCAAGGTGTTTTCAGCAAAAACCGCTCCGCCTGTTTCTGACAGCGGAGCGGTTGGGATTTATCTGACCAGGCCCACCAGGGCGCTGGCGCCAATTCTGTCAGCCCCGGCCTCAATCATAGCCTGGGCCTGCTCGAAGGTGCGGATGCCGCCGGCAGCCTTCACCCGCATATCGGGGCTGATATGGGTGCGGAACAGCAGAACGTCCTCTACCGTGGCCCCGCCTGCGGCGAAGCCTGTAGATGTTTTGATAAAGTCCGCGCCTGACATCGACACCACCCGGCACAGGGTCAGCTTTTCCTCCTGGCTGAAGTTACAGGCCTCCACGATGACCTTCAGGATGCGGCCCTTGCAGGAGGCCTTTACCGCCTTGATCTCCTCCAGCACGCCCTCCCAGTCGCCCGACTTGGCCAGGCCCTGATTGATGACCATGTCGATCTCATCCGCGCCGTCCCGGATGGCGTCCTCCGTCTCGAACACCTTCACCTCGGGGGTGCAGTAGCCGTTGGGGAACCCGATCACCGTGCATATCTTCAAGCTGTTCCCCACATAGTCGCTGGCCCGCTTCACATAGCGGGGCGGGATGCAGACGCTGGCCACACCGAACTGCCGGCCCTCGTCACAGACGGCTTTCACCTGATCCCAAGTGGCGGCGGGGGCGAGGATGGTGTGGTCAACCCGGCTTAAAATTTCATTTTGATCCATGATTGCGCTCCTTTCCCCGCCAGAGGCGGGTATTTTCTCCTTATTTTACCCTTCTGCCGGGCAGTTGTCTATTTATGGAAAGTAAAAAAATCAGACCGCTGAATAGGCCTTTTTTGTCTTTTCGACAACCTCCAGGGCCTTACGCGCCCAAACGCCCCTGTTTTCTCAGGACAGGCTTTTATTGGGCGGGTAGCCCACATATTTTTTATAGACCTTATTGAAATATTTATAGTCGGAAAAGCCAACCATCTCGGCAATCTCATACATTTTCAGGTTCCCCTGCTTCTGCAGCTCCATCGCCCGGCTGATTCGATAGTAGTTTAAAAAATCGTGGAAGGTATACCCCACCTCCGCTTTAAACTTCGCGTTCAGGTGGGTACAGGAGACGTTCAGCTTCTGGCTCAGGTCGGTAATGGAGATGCGCTCGGCGTAGTGCTCCAGAATGTATCGGAGCATCTCGGCGGCGTAGCGGTTGGAGACGGCCCCCGGGTCGAGGCTGAGCGCCGGGGAGGCCTCAGCCTGCCCCTGGCTGTCCCGCTGCCGCCGGGCCATGATTTTCTGGATGCACCGCTGCAAATCGTTAAAATCCACCGGCTTTAGAAGATACTCCACCACCCCCAGCCGGATGGCCTGCTGGGCGTAGTCAAATTCGCTGTAGCCCGAGACCACAATCGCGTCGAAGGCGCACAGCTCCAGCCCCCGCTCCAGCATCTCCAGCCCGTCCATGTCCTGCATCCGCACGTCTGTGATGACTACGTCGGGCCGCAGCGCCCTGATTTTTTCCAGCCCCTCCTCGCCGCTGCGGGCCTCGTCGGCCACCACGCAGCCCGCGGCGGTCCAGTCCATCTGAAACCGGAGTCCCCGCCGGATTAGGTCCTCGTCCTCCACCAGCAAAACCTTCAGCATGGCTCACTCCTCCATTTCCCAGGGCATTGTCAGCGTCACCCGAGTGCCCGCGCCGGGGGCGCTCTCAATGCTCAGGCCATATTCAGGCCCGTAGAGCAGAGAGACCACCTTCTGTACATTATACAGTCCAATGCGCCGGACAATCCCGCTGTCCAGCTCCAGGGAAAAGCTCTCCCGAATGGCCTCCAGCCGTTCCCTGGGGATGCCCGCGCCGTTGTCCTGCACGGTAAAGCGCAGATCGCCGCCCGCCTGCTCCGCCTCCACCAGAATCTCCAGCGTCTGGCCCTGTACAAAGCCGTGGCGGATGCTGTTTTCAATCACCGGCTGAAGCAAAAGCTTGGGCACCTGGCACTCCAGCAGCTCGTCCGGGATATTCAGCTGGAAGCGGAGGGCGTTGTTATACCGAATTTTCTGGAGAAGCAGGTAGTCGTTGATATACTCCACATCGGTCTCCAGGGCCACCTTGGTGTGGCCGTAGTTGATGCTGTACCGCATCAGGTTGGCGAAGGACTGGAGCATCTCGCAGGCGGTCTCCGGGTCCTCCCCGATCTGATAACGCACTGTCTCCATCACATTGAAGACAAAGTGGGGATTGAACTGCTCCTCCAGGTGCCGCACCTCCATCCGCCTGCGCCGCTCCTGAAGCTGGTTGTTGTTCCGCACCAGCTGCTTGAACTGGCTGTAAAGGCCCTGGAACTCCTCTGAGCACTGGGCAGACAGCTCGTAGCCCACGTCGCCGTGGTCCAGCGCGGCCACCGCCCGGGTCAGCTCTCTGATCTCCCCGGCGTTGCGCCGGGCGAAGGCCTGGGTCAAAATCATGATAATGACAAACAGCAGCACACACAGCAGGGAGAAGAGCAGCAGACTGAAGCCCAAGGTTTTCACCTGGATCTCCAGAGAGGTCAAGGTATACACCTGGATGTTTTTTGGGGTGACCGTCCTGGGGCAGACATAGTGGTAGTTCCCGTCCAGCAGGAAGATACCCTCCCGGTCCACGCGGAGGGAGTACTTGCCCGAGGGCAGCTTGTCTTCCGGGTCGGCCTCCCGGTCCAGGGTGGTGTAGATGACGTTGTCGTAGGCGTCGGTGATGAGGATATCCTGAGACATCCCCCGCAGGTAGCTGGAAAAGCTGTCGCTGCGCAGGTTGAAGAAGAGGTAGCCCGCCGCCCCCTCCGCTCCGGGCACCGCCCGGCAGAAGGAGTAGCAGCAGGCCTGGTCGCTGGTGACAGGGGCGGTGCATACAAAGCTCAGCATCTGGTCCGGGGCCTTGTCCAGCCGGGATGCGGCGCTGCGGATAAAGGTGGAGCCGGCAAAAATGGTCTGGTTGCGCTGGTTGAAGCTGGAACAGACAATCTGCCCCTCCCGGTCTGTGAGACAGAAGTAGGGGCGGAAGGTCTGGGCGTTGGCAAAGGCGTACAGCGCGCCGCTGGCGGCGGCCCGGTCGCCGGCGGTCCCCTCCTCCAGCGCCCGCCGGATGGCGGGCAGTCCGGCCAGGCGCTCCAGCTCCTCCTCACAGGCGGCGTACTGCTCCGCGAGGGCGCCGGACAGCAGGCGGCTGCTCTCCCGGTTGGCCCGCACCACCACCGAGGAGAAGTTCAGCAAAAAGCCCCCCAGATAGAGCAGCAGGATAATGGCCAGCAGCAGGAAGATATAGCGTACAAAGGACCTGCGCAGCTGGTCCTGAAATTTCATCCTTGCCATCCGCCGCTCCTCCCCTCCAAATCGAATGGCAATAGTTTATCACAGTCCGGGCGGTTTGGCAAACCGGCGGGGGCCGCCCTGTCGGACGGCCCCCGGAATGTTTGACGTCCGCGCTCTACACACTCACGTCCTTGCCCCCTGAGACCTTGAAGAAGATCAGCAGGGAGATAATGGAGGTGAGGGTCAGGATGGTGGAGTAAGCGGCGGCGGTGCCAAAGTTGCTGCGGATGACCTCGGAGTAGATGGCCACCGTCAGGGTCTTCGTGCCGCTGTTGTGGAGGATCACCGAGGAGCTCAGCTCGCTGATGAGGGTGATCCAGCTCATGATGGCTCCGGCCAGCACGCCGGGCAGCATCATGGGGACGGTGACCTTTAGAAAGGTCTTTACCTGAGAGGCCCCCAGGCTGATGGAGGCCTCCTCGATGCTGGGGCTGATCTGTCCGATGATGGCTGTGCTGGAGCGGATGGTATAGGGCATCCGGCGGATGGACAGAGAGATAATCATCACCAGGGCCGTCCCCCCCAGGAAGAAGGGGGCGCCATTGAAGGCGTAAATGAAGGAGATGCCCAGCACCGAGCCGGGGATGATGTAGGGGAACATGGTCAGAACATCCAAAATACCGGTGAGCGCGCTGCGCTTGCGGACGCTCAGGTAGGAGATGAGGATGCCGCAGACCACCACGATGGCAATGGCCTCCAGGCCGAAGAGGTAGGTGTTTTTGATGGCCATCAGGTTCCCCTTGGAGAAGATGCTCCGGTAGTTGTCCAGGGTAAACTCCCCGGTGAACAAAGAGCCGTTGATGGTGCCGATAAACGAGGTGACAACCACCGTCAGCTGGGGCAGGGCAGCCACAAAGGTAACCAGATAAACCGTCAGATAAGCGCATACCTTCCGCCAGCCGGCGGCCTTGTGGGCCTCCATGGGCTTGAGGGCGGTCATGGAGTAGGTAAACCTCCGGCCCAGGAGCTTCTGAATGAAGAAGAACATCAGGGCGATGATGATGACGATAATGCACATGGTGGCGGCAAAGCCGTCGTTGGTGCCCACCTCGCCCATAAACTGGGTGTAGATCATCTGGGGGAGGGTGCGGTAGCCCTCGCCCATAATCATGGGGGTGCCGAAGTCAGAGAACACCCGCATAAACACCAGAAGCATACCCGCCAGCAGCGAGGGCATCACCAGGGGGAACACAATTTTAGTCACCCGCTGAAAGGCGTTGCAGCCCAGGCTCTCCGCCGCCTCGTTCAGGGAGTTGTCCAGGTTCTTCATGGCCCCTGAGACATACATGTAGATGAGGGGGAAGGACTGAAGGGAGAAGACCAGGATAATTCCGGCAAAGCCGTAGATGCCCCGGAACTGAATTCCCAGCAGGCTGTTGATGATCCGGGTGAGGAAGCCGTTCCGGCCCAGCAGCTGAATCCAGGCGTAAGCCCCGATGAAGGGCGGGGAGAGGTAGGAGATCACAATCAGGATATTGAGAAGCTCCGAGCCCGGAATTTTGATGCTCCGCAGCAGATAGGCCATGGGCACGCCGATGAGACAGGACACCAGGGTGGAGATCACCGTCACCTGAAAGCTGTTTATCAGCGCACTCCAGTAGTACTTTTTGCTGAAAAATTTTACAAAATAGCTCAGGTCCAGGCTCTCCCCGGTAAACAGGCTCTTGACAATCAGCATCCCGATGGGGTAGATGACAAACAGAAGAAAACAAGCCAGCAGAAGCAGGGTGAGCACCGTCCACAGGTTAAACTTTTTTTCTCCGGCATATCTCATCTCGATTCCTCCCATATAATCAGGGGGGTGCTGCCGTCGGCGGTAAAGACGTTGATTTTCTTCTCCTTCACCGTGAGCCGCACCTGAGTCCCGTTGGGGATGATCTCCCACAGCTCGTCGGAGTGCTGAATGGCCTCCACCTCCCTGCCGCTGGGCAGCGTGAGGAAGTAGTGGGTGGCAGTGCCCAGGAACACGCTGTTCTGCACCGTGGCCGGAATGCCCGTCTCCCCCTTGGTGCTCATTATGAATTCCTCTGGCCGGACCGCCGCCATCACCTCCTGGCCCTCGGCCGCCTCCCGCTTCAGGAAGGGGATGGCCGTCTCATAGCCGCCCTCCGCCTCAAAGCACAGAGAGGCCTCCGGGCCGTTCCACTTCACCCTGGCGGTTAGGAAGTTGGACAGGCCGATAAAGTTGGAGACAAACTGGTTTGCCGGCCGCTGATACACTCTGGAGGGGGTGTTGATCTGCTGGATAACCCCGTTATTCATCACCGCCAGCCGGTCAGAGACCGCCAGGGCCTCCTCCTGGTCGTGGGTGACGTATACGGTGGTAATGCCAATCTGCTGCTGAATCCGCCGGATGGCGTTGCGCATCTCCACCCGGAGCTTGGCGTCCAGATTGGACAGCGGCTCGTCCATGAGCAGAACTTGGGGCTCAATGACGATTGCACGGGCCAGGGCCACCCGCTGCTGCTGGCCCCCCGAGAGCTTGGCGGGCATTCGGTCCTTCAGATGGTCGATTTTGACCACCTTCAGAATGGCCTCCACCCTCTCCTGGATTTCCTTTTTGGGCAGCTTCCGGTTCTTCAGGCCAAAGGCCACATTGTCAAAGACCGACATGTGGGGGAACACGGCGTAGTTTTGAAAGACCATGCCGATATTCCGCTTGCTGGTGGGGATATCGTTAATGACCTGATCGTCAATTTTAAAGACGCCCCCCTCGATGGTGTTAAAGCCGATGATCATGCGCAGCAAGGTGGTCTTGCCGCAGCCGGAGGGACCCAGGAGGGTAAAGAACTCTCCCGGCCGGATGCTCAGGTCCAGGCCGTTGATAATCGTGTCATTTCCAAACCTTTTTACGGCATTTTCAATGGTAATCGTAGCACTCACGCTGTTTCACCCTTCCTCATGTCAATGATGTGCTTTAAGCAAGGGGCCTGCGATCAACACCGCAGGCCCGCTTCTTTCAAATGTTCTCAGCCGGCGTTCTCCAGGCACTCGGTATAGCGTTCCGTGATGGTGCCCTTGTTTGCCGCCACCCAGTTGCCATCGTAGCTGGTAAGGGGGACGATGTCGGCCCAGGGGGTCAGGCTGTCGTTCAGGGCCGCGTCAGAGCGCAGGGGGCGCACTGTCAGATTCTGGCCCACATAGCTCTGGCAGGCCTCGCCCAGCATATAGTCCACAAACTTTTTGGCGTTGTCCATATGGGGCGCGCCCTTGATGATGGATACGCACTGGCCGGACATGATGGCCCCCTCCTCGGGGAAGACCACCCGTACATTCACGCCGTCGCGGACATAGGCGGCGGCGGGGTCCTCCCAGGTAAGGCCCACAATGTACTCGCCCTCAGCCACACCCCGGTAGACCTGGGAGGAGCTGCTCAGGCTGACGCCGTCCAGATTGGCAATGAAGCCCTCCACCCA
Organism: Lawsonibacter sp.; assembly: GCA_022794495.1. Taxonomy (GTDB): domain Bacteria; phylum Bacillota; class Clostridia; order Oscillospirales; family Oscillospiraceae; genus Lawsonibacter. Next base: position 30,780 of record JAAWEX010000004.1, read on the forward strand.
GTTCCACGCCTCGTCGGACAGGGGGTCGCCGTTGCCCACGCCGTATAGGCCGGCCACCAGGCACTGGAAGGCGGAGCTGGAGTTCACCGGGTCTCCGGCGGCGATCTTGCCCTTCAGGGCGGGGTTGAGCAGGTCCTCAAAGCCGTTGATCTCGATGTCGCCCGCCAGGTCGTTGTTGACAATGAACACAGTGGGGTCGCAGAAGGCGGGGGCGGAGACGCCGGACTTGTTCTTGTAGCTGTCCAGCATTTTGGCGTCCTCGGGAGAGACATAGCTTTCAAAGTACTCCGCATAGTCCTTCAGCATGGACTCGTCGGCGGCCCAGCAGATGTCGCCCTGGGGGTTGGCCGCCTCGGACTGGACCCGCTTGAGCACCTCGCCGGTGCCGCCGGTAACTACCTCCACATGGATGCCGGTGTCCGCCTCGAAGTTTTCAATTACCGCATTGTTCAGGCTCTCACTCCGGGCGGTGTAGACCACCAGCGTGTCTCCTCCAGTGGGGGCGGCGGGCTGCTGGCTGCCGCTGCCAGGGGTCTGGCTGCCCTGATTTCCTTGGTCTCCCTGTTTCCCTCCGCCGCATCCGGCCAGGAGTCCAAATGTTAAAACAAGCGCAACCGCAAGTGCAAGCTTTCTTTTCATCGTAAAACCTCCTAAAAAATTATTTTGTATCGCCATGTTTATTGTACAATTTTTTATCCAAAAAAGAAATCCCAAAAAACACAACTTTTAGTAGTAAAATAAACAACACCCCGCCCCGGGAGAATTTTGGATTTTTTTGCCGCCGCCCTCCCCAAGTTTTCGTGAAAACGCTTGCTATTTCCCGCTCAATCCGTTATGATTTAGAGGAGTAGACAACAAACGGGAGGTGCGCCATGGACAAGGACTATTGGAAAAAAGCCTATCGGGACATGTGGGGGGATTCCTCTAAAAGAGAGATCGTCTTGGCCCGGTGGATTGAACAGCTGACAGGCCGGCAGGTTGAGATTATCGGCCTGGGGGCTGGGAGCAGCGAATTTATCAGCGGCAGCGCCGAGGAACACGGGCACGACAAGGGGGACGCGGACCTGCATATCATAGACACCAATCTTTATATCGAGGTCACAGGCCCCCTGACCACCAAGGTTCCGGCCAGCGACCCCCTATGGTTCCGGCCGGATAAATTCAACAACGCTGTCAAACACGCGCGGCTGAATCACGACACCTTCTTTGCCCACCACTGTCCCGCAGAAAACCTCTGGCGGGTGATCCACATCGACCAGCCCCTTATCGACCGGCTCTTGTGCCATGAATTTCCCGTAATTCACCCCAGAATCCGCGGGAACGTGGAGACCTATGTGGAGGTCCCCGCCGAAGATTCCTGCGTACAGCCGCTGGAATTTCTGGCGTGCTACCTGCTGGAGCATATCCCCCAGCCGGCGGAGGGATGAAGCTATGATTGAATTGATCGGGTATCTGGGCTCCGCCCTTGTGGTGCTCTCCATGCTGATGTCCTCCGTGGTCAAGCTGCGGGTCATCAACACCATCGGCAGCGGCATTTTCGCGGCCTACGCCCTGATGATCCACTCCTACCCCACCGCTCTGATGAATTTCTGTCTGGTGGGCATCAATATCTGGAACCTAATCAAGCTGCGGCAGAAGGACCAGCGCTACGAGCTGGTGGAAGAAGTGCAGGGGAACGGTCTTCTGGACTACTTGCTCAGCTATTACCGGGAGGATATCAAAAAATATTTTCCCGCCTTTCCAGAGGACGCCGGAATGGACCGGGCCTACATTGTCTGCTGCAGCGGAAATCCCGCCGGCGTTCTGCTGGGGACGGACGGCGGCCCCGGAATATTGAGGGTGAGCTTGGATTACTCCACCCCCACCTACCGGGACTGCTCAATCGGGGCCTACCTGTACGCTAAGCTCCCCTCCAGAGGAATCCACACCCTGGTTTTCACCGGGGACGGCTCCCAGGAGCACACCGCTTACTTGACAAAAATGGGCTTTGCAAAAGAGAATGGCGTTTACATTAAGCATCTGGACTGACGCCTGTCATATTGGGGAAACGAAAAGCCCGGAGCGCAGGCTCCGGGCTTTTAATGTTATGGCTTAGTACATGCCGCCCATGTCGGGGGCGGGAGCGGGGGGAGCGGGGGGCTGGGGCTTGTCGGCCACCAGGGACTCGGTGGTCAGCAGGATGGAGGCGATGGAGGCGGCGTTCTCCAGGGCGGAGCGGGTGACCTTGGTGGGGTCCACGATGCCGGCGGGGATCATGTCCACATAGGTCTCGTGGTAGGCGTCGAAGCCGTAGCCGGTCTTGCCGGCGGTCTTCACCTTCTCCAGCACCACAGAGCCGTCGATGCCGGCGTTGGCGGCAATCTGGCGCATGGGCTCGGTAAGGGCCTTGACGATGATGTTGATGCCGGTGCGCTCGTCGCCCTCGGTCTCGGCCAGCAGCTTCTCCACGGCGGCCACGGCGTTCACATAGGCGGTGCCGCCGCCGGCCACAATGCCCTCTTCCACGGCGGCCCGGGTGGCGTTCAGGGCGTCCTCAATGCGCAGCTTCTTCTCCTTCATCTCCACCTCGGTGGCGGCGCCCACCTTGACCACAGCCACGCCGCCGGCCAGCTTGGCCAGCCGCTCCTGGAGCTTCTCACGGTCATAGTCAGAGGTAGTGACCTCGATCTGACTCTTGATCTGGCCGATGCGGGCCTTAATTTCCTCAGAGGAGCCGGCGCCGTTGACGATGGTGGTGTTCTCCTTGGTGATCTTCACCTGACGGGCGGAACCCAGCATATCCATCTGGGCCTCCTTCAGCTCCAGGCCCACGTCGGCGGAGATGACCTGGCCGCCGGTGAGGATGGCGATATCCTGGAGC
>JAAWEX010000125.1 GCA_022794495.1 Lawsonibacter sp.
TTTCTTGAGAAGTTATGAAACAGTCGAAAATCTTGAACCCATTGCGGCGCAATGATTTGAGAGCTTTTGAGAAGAAAGAGGTGGTTCTGTGTATCTGCGGGCGCTGGAAATTCAGGGCTTTAAGTCCTTCCCGGACAAAACGGTCCTTACCTTTGGCGAGGACATCACCGCCATTGTGGGCCCCAACGGGTCGGGCAAGTCCAACATCTCTGACGCCATCCGCTGGGTGATGGGGGAGCAGTCCACCCGGGCGCTGCGGGGAGGGAAGATGGAGGACGTCATCTTCGGCGGCACCGCCAAGCGGAAGCAGACGGGCTATGCTGAAGTCTCTCTGGTGCTGGACAACACCACCCACCTCTTCAACATGGAGGAGTCCGAGGTGATGGTCACCCGGCGGTACTACCGCTCCGGCGAGAGCGAGTACTACATCAACCGCCGGTCGGTCCGCCTGAAGGACGTAAACGAGCTGTTTATGGACACCGGCCTGGGCCGGGAGGGCTACTCCATCATTGGGCAGGGCCGTATTGATGAGATTCTGTCCGTGAAATCCGCCGACCGCCGGGAGGTCTTTGAGGAGGCCGCCGGTATTTCACGCTTCCGCCACAGGAAGGAGGAGGCGGAGCGCAAGCTGGAGCGCACTGACGAGAATCTGGTGCGGATCAACGACAAGATTTCTGAGCTGGAGCTCCAGGTGGAGCCCCTGCGGGAGCAGAGCGAGAAGGCGAAAAAGTTCCTGGTCCTGCGGGATGAGCTGCGGGGACTGGAGATTTCCGTCTGGCTGGATACGCTGGAGCGCATCCGGGCCAGCAATATCAAGCTGGAAGCCGACTATCAGGAGGCCGTCCGCCGGCGGGAGGAGGTAAGGGTTTCTCAGGAGAAGGCCTATACCGCTGCGGAGCAATATTCCGAGGCCATGCGGGAGAAGGACCTGGAGGCGGACCGGCTCCGCTTTGAGATGCAGGGCCGGCAGGCCAGGGCCAACGAGCTGGAGTCGGCCGTCGCGGTTTTAAAGAGCAGCATCCAGCACAACCTGGAGTCAGCCCAGCGCATCCAGGCTGATCTGGAGCAGCAGGAGGACCGGGAGGGCTCGTTGTCAGAGCAGATCGGCCAGCGGAAAAGCCGCCTGGCCGAGATCGAGGCCCAGCTGGAGGAGGGGCGGTCCGCCCTGGCCGAAAAGAGCCGGGAGGCGGAGGAGGCCGCACGGTCCGCCGGCACCCTGGCAAAGGAGCTGGAGGCGCTGCGCAGCCAGGCCGACCTGGGCACCGCCGGAGCCGCCGAGGCCAAGGCCCTGCTGTCCGCCTTAGCCGCCGCCGCCCAGGAGGTCATGGACCGGGACGGGACGGTCCGCCGGGAGGCCAACGAGCTGGAGGACCGGCTGGAGGAGGCCCAAAAGGAGGCCCGCGCCGCCAAGCGCCGGTATGACGGCGCGGTGGAGGAGCGGGACGCCGTTAAGAATGTGATCCAGGGCTACCAGCTGCGGATGGATGCCCGGAAGAAGAAGTGGGACCAGAGCAAGGACGCCCACGTGAAGCTGCAGATGGAAGAGAACGCCCTTACGTCCCGAATCAAGCTCCTCACTGAAATGGAGCGGGACCACGAGGGCTACACCAAGGCGGTCAAGCTGGTGATGGGAGAGGCCCAGCGGGGGGCGCTGCGCAATATTCACGGCCCGGTGGCCGACCTGCTAAAGGTGCCGGACCGATACACCGTGGCCATCGAGACCGCCCTGGGCGGGGCCATGCAGAACCTTGTGGTGGACCGGGAGGAGGACGGCAAGGCGGTCATCCAATACCTGAAGCGCCGGGACGGGGGCCGGGCCACCATTCTGCCCCTCAGCTCCATCCGTCCCGGCTTTCTCCGGGAGGCCCAGGAGCTTAGCCGGGAGCCTGGCTTTGTGGGGGTGGGCGACCAGCTCATCTCCTTCGACGCCAAGTATCAGAATGTCTTTTCCAATCTGCTGGGCCGTGTGGCCGTGATGGAGAATATCGACTGCGCCATCGCCGCCGCCCGGAAGTATGGCTATAAATTCCGTATCGTCACCCTGGACGGCCAGGTCCTGAATCAGGGCGGCTCCATGACCGGCGGCTCCGCCAGCCGCAGCGCCGGCATTCTCAGCCGGGCCAACGAGCTGGAGCGGCTGAACAGCCAGCTGGGGGATATCCGCGCCCGTGTGGCCGAGATGGGGAAGGCGGTTGCTGAGGCGGAGCGGGAGTCCACCGCCGCCGCCTACGAGCTGGAGACCGCCCAGGCCCAGCTGCGCCAGTGGGAGGACGCCATTCTCAAGGCGGAGGGCGAGCTGTCCCTCCGCCGGAGCGTGGCCGCCGACCTGGAGCGCCAGCAGGAGGGCCACCGGGAGGAGCTGGAGCAGCTGAAGGGCCGCTCCGCCCAGATCGAGGCGGACACCCAGGCGGCCAGGGCCCGCATCCAGACCCTGGAGGGGGAGACCGCAGCGTTGAAGAGTGAGGCCGAGGGGAAGGCCCAGGGTCAGACCGAGGTCCAAGAGCGCTCCGCCCGCATCGCCCAGGAGGTGGCCGCCCTCACCGCCGCCCAGGCCGCCCTGGAGGCGGAGCGGGAGGCCACCCGGTCCGGCCTGTCCGAGCTGGAGCAGCTAAAGGCCAGCATGGCCGGAGACCAGAGCCAGAGCCGGGCGCTTATAGCGGACTACGAGGAGAAGAACCAGGGCCTCACCCAGGAAATCGCCCAGAAGGAGGAGGCCCTGGCGGCTTTGAAGGAGGAGAACAAGCGCCAGAATGAGGCCATCTCCCGGCTGAATCAGGAGAAAATCGACCTGGAGGGCCAGCGGGTGCGGGCCACGAAGGAGAGCCAGTCCCTGAACGAGGAGCTGCTGCGCACCGAGGGGGAGGTCTCCCGCCTGGAGCAGCGGAAGGTGTCCGCCTCTATGGAGGAGAAGCAGCTTCTGGACAAGCTGTGGGAGAACTACGAGCTCAGCCACGAGGCCGCCCGCCAGCAGCGGGTGGAGATCGAGTCGGTGCCCAAGGCCAGCCGCCGCATCGCTGAGCTGAAACGGTCCATCTCCGGGCTGGGCAGCGTGAACGTGGGGGCCATTGAGGAGTTCCAGCGGGTGAACGAGCGGTATACCTACCTCACCGACCAGCGGGACGACGTGGACAAGGCGAAAAAGGAGCTGGAGGAGATTATCGCCGGCATCACCAACGAGATGAAGACCATCTTCCAGCGGGAGTTCGCCACCATCAACGAGGCCTTCGGCCAGACCTTCCTGGAGCTGTTCGGCGGCGGCAAGGCCACCCTGGAGCTGGAGGACCCCAACGATATTCTCAACTGCGGCATCGAGATTAAGGTCCAGCCCCCGGGCAAGGCGCTGAAAATCATCACCCTGCTGTCCGGAGGGGAGAAGGCCTTTGTGGCCATCGCCCTGTACTTTGCTATTTTAAAGGTGCGGCCCACTCCCTTCGTGGTGATGGACGAGATTGAGGCCGCCCTGGACGACAGCAACGTGGTGCGGTTTGCCCACTATATGCGCAATATGGCGTCGAAAACCCAATTTATCGTCATCACCCACCGCCGGGGCACCATGGAGGAGGCCGACGTCCTCTACGGCGTCACCATGCAGGAGCAGGGGGTGAGCCGTATGCTCACCATCAACCTGAACGACGTAGAGAAAGAGCTGAATATCCGATGAACGAAAACGAGAAAAAATCCGGTGACTGGAAAATGATTGTGGGGGGCATTCTCCTCATTGTTGTCCTGTTCGCTGCCATCAAGTTCATATTCTTGGGGTTGGAGCAGGTAATCCCCAGGGCTCCGTCGGACGTGTCCCAGAGTGTATCTGCCTCCCGAGACGTGTCCGCCGCCCAGAGCGGCCAGGAGGCCCCCAGCTTCTGTGTCCACTGCGGCAAGGCCCTGCCGGAGTCCTTTGAGTGGGGGCAGTTCTGCCCATACTGTGGGAAGAAGGTGGAATAATGGAAAAATTGAAGTGTCTGCGCTGCGGCGTGGAGATGGAATTTGTCGCACGGGAAAAGATACAGCTGGGCCAGACCGGCTGGCTGCTGGGCGACCTGGGCAATCTGCTGGCCGGGGCGCTGAAGACGGCAATCTTTACCTGTCCCAAGTGCGGAAAGCTGGAATTTTTTCGGGGGGACTTCTTCGACGATGCCGGGGAGGAGCCGGGGAGAATCGCCCAGACCCGCTGTGCCGGCTGCGGCGTCAGTTATGATCTGGACTACCCCAAATGTCCCCGGTGCGGGGAAGCAAATCCAAATTGGTAAGGGAGGCAGACGCTATGGGCTTTTTTGACAAGCTGAAAAAAATCAACATTTTCGCCGGGTTCGGCTCGGAGCTCACCGACGACTTCTACGACGAGCTGGAGGAGTCGCTGATTCTGGCGGACACTGGCATGGACGTGACCCTGGAGCTGGTGGAGGAGCTGCGCCGCCGGGTGAAGGCGGAGGGGGTCAAGACGATAGAGGGGGCCCGGGAGGTGATGGTCCGGGTGATTGCCGAGGCCCTCAGCGCCGGGGAGCTGTCCCTGGATCTGTCCACCAAGCCCGCCGTGGTGCTGTTCATCGGTGTCAACGGTGTGGGCAAGACCACCACCATCGGCAAAATCGGCCATCAGCTGCGGGCGGAGCGGAAAAAGGTCCTCTTCTGCGCCGCCGACACCTTCCGGGCCGCCGCTGCCGACCAGCTCACCATCTGGGCCGGCCGGGCGGGGGTGGACATCATCAAACAGCAGGAGGGGGCCGACCCTGCCGCCGTGGTTTTCGACGCCATGTCCGCCGCCAAGGCCCGGAATTCCGATGTGGTCCTGGTGGACACCGCCGGCCGGCTCCACAACAAGCAGAATCTCATGAACGAGCTGAACAAAATTTCCCGGGTGATCGACCGGGAGCTACCCGGCTGCGCCCGTGAGACCCTCCTTGTCCTGGACGCCACCACCGGACAGAACGGCCTCATCCAGGCCAAGCAGTTTAAAGAGGCGGCGGGCATCACCGGCATTGTCCTCACTAAGCTGGACGGCACCGCCAAGGGCGGCATCGCCATCGCCATCGCCAAGGAGCTGGGCGTCCCTGTGAAGTACGCCGGCGTGGGCGAGGGCATCGACGATCTGCGGCCCTTCGACGCCCAGGAGTTTGCCCAGGCGCTGATCTGAGCTGTAGGGGCCGGCGACCTCGGCGGCCCGCCTGTCCTGCCTGCGGCACGCTTCAAACGGCGCGCCGGGTCGTCGCGCCCTACGTGCGGGCGGATGATATCCGCCCCTACAGAAATGGTCCCAAAAATTTAATAGAATATCAATAGACAGAAAGAGAAAATATGGTAGAATAAGGGGGAAGCCTGTATGAAGCTGGTACTGGCGAGCAAGAACCAGAAAAAGCTGGTGGAGATGAACGATATCCTGTCCCATCTGGGAATCGAGGTCTGCTCCGAGGCCGAGGCCGGGGTGGACCTGGAGGTGGAGGAGACCGGAACCACCTTTGAGGAGAACTCCCTGCTGAAGGCGAAGGCGGTGATGGAGGCCAGCGG
>JAAWEX010000126.1 GCA_022794495.1 Lawsonibacter sp.
GTCGCCGGCGTTGACCACCGGCACATGGGAGTACAGCGACGCCGCCTTGGCCGCCCCCTCCCAGGGGGTGCGCATCACCACCACGTCGGCGTAGCCGGAGACCATCTTGATGGTGTCCTTCAGGGTCTCCCCCTTGGCCACCGACGAGGAGTTGGGGTCGGCAAAGCCGAAGACCGTCCCTCCCAGGCGGAGCATGGCGGTCTGGAACGAGAAATTGGTGCGGGTGGAGGGCTCGTAAAACAGCGAGGCCATCACCCTGCCCCGGCAGGTATCCAGAAAATCCTGGGGGCTGTCCATAATCCTGCCCGCCCGTGCGTACAGCTCCTCCCACTCCTGGCGCGTCAGGTCCCCGAAGTCGATCAAATGCCGCATCTCAATTTCTCCTTTTGCTCTTTCTCTCCCGATATCCTACCACAAAGCGGTTTTTTTCGCAAGCGGAGAATCGGTTGGTGCACGCCCGTCTCATAAATATGGAACGTCCCTGAAAATACTGGGCAAGAAATTCATCTTGAACTCCCCCAGGGGCTGTGCTATAGTATAATCATCACCCGCCTCCGGCGGACAGAAAGGAAGTAATCCCCATGTTCAGGATGAAGGGCCGCCTGGCTGCCGGCCTGCTGTGCGTCATTATGGCCGCTGCGCTGGTTGTCCCCGCCTCCGCCCACGGCTGCCACGGCGGCAGACGGGCCGGACACCACGGCGGATACGCCCAAAGCGTCCAAACCACCGTTACAGTCTGCCCCTACGAGGACTGCGCCAGCGTCGGCCGCCACACCCACAGCGGGGTAATCTACTGCGGCTACGGCCACGCCTCCGGCGTGTGCGACAACAACTGCCGCTCTCTGTGCCCCTTAGAGGACTGCGGCCTTACCGGCCGCCACACCCACGGCCGCTCCTCCTACTGCGGCTACGGCCACACCGGCGGCTTCTGCGACGGCGCCTGCCAGGCCCTGTGCCCCTATGAGGACTGCACCCTCGCCGGCCCCCACACCCACGACGGCGTGGGCTACTGCGGCTACGGCCACGCCGACGGCTTCTGCGACGGCACCTGCCGGGCCCTGTGCCCCTACGAGAGCTGCACCGCCGCCGGTCCCCACACCCACAACGGCGTGGGCTACTGCGGCGACAGCCACGAGGCCGGCTTCTGCTACAGCGGCTGCCACACCACAGGCCACGGCTGCGGCCGCTGGGCCTGATCTCAGGTATAAAACCCCTCCGATTTCACACCCTAATGGGGAGAAACGGAGGGGTTTTTCTTGTTTTGGAGTTTTATTGCCTACAGCTTCGCCGGCTTTCTGCTGGAGACCGCCTTTGCCTGGCTGACCGGCGGCCCGCCTGACCGGAAGGGCCTGCTGGTCCTCCCCCTCTGCCCGGTGTACGGGGCGGGGGCCTGCCTCATCCTGGCCCTCACCGCCCCGGTCAGAAGCGATCCCCCGGCGGCGTTCATCCTGGGCGCCCTGGCTGCCACGGCGGCGGAGTATCTGGCCGCCCTCTACCACCAGCGGGCGCTGGGGGTGTCCTTTTGGAATTACGACGATCTGCCCGGCAATCTCCAGGGCCGGGTATGCCTGCCCTTCTCCCTGGCCTGGGGGGTGCTGTCCCTGGGGCTGGTCTACTGGCTCCACCCCCTGCTGGCCCCCTGGCTAACCCGGATCCCCGCTCCGGTGAGCTGGATGGCCCTGATTACCCTTCTGGCCGACGGTCTGCTCACCGCCGCCCTGCTGCGCAGCACCGGCGACGCCGCCAGCCTCCGGTGGTACCGCCGCTAGCCGGCCCGGTCCTTTCTCATCCACCAGTAGGCGGCCAGACAGATCACCACCGACAGCAGCGACCCTGCGGGGGCCGCCATGCCCATGGGAAACAGGGTGTCGGCAAACCAGGCTGAGGCCAGGTAGGCGATGGGGATGCGGGCGCAGACGATGGACACGGAGTTGTGGAGAAAGGAGATGCCCGACAGGCCGTAGGCGCAGAAGTATCCACTGAAGCAGAAGTGGACCCCCGCCAGGGCGCAGTCCCAGATGTAGCTGCGCAGGTACTGCCCGCCCAGCAGAAGGACCGCCGGGTCCTTCTCCTTTGTGAACAGGCCCACAATGGGCTCCGCGGAGAACTGGACCACCACTGAGACAATCACCCCAAAGCCCACCGCGATGGCGGTGGCGTACCACAGGGTAAGGCGGGCCCGGCGGTCCTTCCCCGCCCCGATATTCTGGGCGGACAGGGCGGAGACGGCGGACAGCATGGAGGAGGGGACCAGAAACACCATGCCGATAAACTTCTCCACGATGCCCACCGCCGCCGCGTCGGCCAGTCCTCTGCGGTTGGCGATGATTGTTATGACGATAAAGGCGATCTGGATAAAGCCGTCCTGAAGGGCCACGGGGATACCGATCTTCAAAACGGGGCCCATAATGCTCCTTTGGGGCCGCAGGTCCCCTCTGGTCAGGGCCAGGCCGGTCCTTCTCCGGCGGATCACCGCAAGGGCCGCAATCACGCTGATAGTCTGGGCCAAGGTGGTCCCCAGGGCCGCCCCCGCAGGCCCCATTCCCAGGGCCCCGATAAACAGGCAGTCCAGGGCGATATTTACTCCGCAGGCCAGGGCAATAAAATACATGGGGCTTTTGGAGTCCCCCAGCCCCCGAAAGACCGAGCTGATAATGTTGTAGGCCGTAATAAAGGGGATGCCGATAAAGCAGACCGTTAAGTACTGTACCGTTCCCGCCACCGCCTCGGGGGGCGTGGACATCACTGACACGATGGGCCGGACCAGAATCAGCAGCGCCGCCGTCACCACTGCCGACACCGCCATAAACAGCGTGGCCGTATTGCCGATGATGGCGCAGGTCCTCTCTCGCTCCTTCGCCCCCACGGCCCGGCCGATGGTTACTGTAGAGCCCATGGCCAGCCCCACGATCATCACAGTCAGCATGTGCATGACCTGGCTGCCGATGGAGACGGCGGTGGTGCTGTCAATCCCGTTGAACCGTCCGATGATAAACAGGTCGGCCATGCCGTAGAGGGTCTGTAAAAAGTAAGACAGCAGATAGGGCAGGGAAAAATACAAAATATTCTCAAATACGCTTCCTGTGGTCAGGTCTCTCTCCATCCCGGTTCACTCCTCTTAGACCTCTATTTTATTTTAAAGGGAGGGCCCGCGATCTCCACAATCGCGGGCCCTCTGGCAATCGCTGATTACCTTACTCCTCGTAGTCGTCGTACTCAGAGGCGCAGGCTGTGCGCTGAAGCTTTCCCCGTGCGCTGTCATACAGCTCGGCAAGTCCGTCCCAATAGGCGATAACGGCACACACCGCCGCCGCCGCAGCCAGGGACAGCGCCACGATCTTCAGTACGAAACGGGCAACTTTCATAACGGATAACCTCCCATGCAAAACTGTCGCTCTCAGTTTACATGATTGCAGACAAAAATACAATCGTTTTTGGAAAAATTTATTTATTTTTCTGCCGGCGGCAGACGGCGGTACCGCACCCCCGTCTCGGGTACCACGCCCCGCTGCTCCATCAGCTGCTCCACGGTGACAAAACAGAAGCCCTTGGCCAGCAGGGCGTCCACCACCTGGAGAGCGGCCTGCTCCGAGCTGGGGAACAGATCGTGCATCAGGATAATGTCCCCGTCGGAGGCATGCTCCACCACGGCGGACACAATCCGGGCCACGTCGTCATCCTTCCAGTCCTCCGGGTCCACCGACCACAGAATCACAGGCCCGCCGCACCAGCTCTTGGCCTCGCTGTCCATCAGGCCGTAGGGCGGGCGGAGCCAGTAGTCCCCCTCCCCCAGCAGGCTGACGATCAGCGCCCGGGTCTTGCCCACCTGAAGGTCGAAATCCTTCCGGGACAGCCCTTTCAGCTCCACATGGTCATAGGTGTGCAGCCCCACCTGATGGCCCTCGGCGGCCATGCGCCGGACCAGGTCCTCATTGCCGGGGATACGGTTCCCCACCAGGAAAAAGGTGGCGGGCACCTCCCGCAGGGCCAGGCCGTCCAGCAGGGGGCCGGTGGTGGAGGACCGGGGGCCGTCATCAAAGGTGAGGGCCACCAGTGGGGCGCCGCCCACCGTCACCTGGGCCGGGGCGTCCGCCCTCTGGACCGGCTCCGGTCCAGGGAGGGTGCACACCAGGGCCAGAATGCACAAAAACACCACAAATTTTTTCCGATCCACCGCCCGCCGCCTCCTTGACGCGTTTGCTGTCAGTATGTGCGGCGGGGCGGAAAATTTGCGATGAAAAATTTGTTATGGACGCAGGTAAAAGGCGTGAATAAACCAGCCGAACACACATTCCCGCAGATATTGGGAGCTGTCCCACTCCTCCGCAAAGCCAGGGAGCCTGGCTATCTCCTCCCGCCAGCGGGTCATTCTGGGGGAATTGCCTTCATCCACGCTCTCCCGCCACCGGCGGGCCTTCTGCTTGACCCAGAGCTTCATCTCCTCATAGCCCTCCGGGTCCTGGGCGGCCAGGTTCTCAATCTGGGGCATGATCTGCTCCGCCAGCCGCTGCCAGCGCGCCAGCTCTAGAGAAGGGGGCTGGGCGGCCAGCTTTTCCAGCTCCGGAAGAGCGTACTGCTCAATTTTCTCCGCCAGCACCTCCAGGGCCTCCTCCAGAAAGGTCTCGCCGCCGGTCTGGTAGCGGACAGGCTGGTTGGGCCCATGGAATTTAGTCTGGGGGCGGGCCGGGCCGAACAGATCGCCCCAGTCATAGTGGATGCTGGTGCGCACCCGCCACAGGTCTCCGGTGCTCCAGGCATAAAAATCCGGGTTGCACCCCATTCCCACAAAACCCCAGTCGATAGTCAAAGCGCCCTTCCCGTCCTCAAAGCGCCTTGTAATCGGCAGATAGTCGTACCAGTAGCCCGAGCGCTTGCGGACAAAGCCATAAATTCGGAACAGGCCCCGGTCTGCCGCCCATTCATCAATATAGGGGAAATCGGGAAAGCGCTGGGCCATCATCTTAATCAGAGGTCCCTTGACCGGAACACTGCGTACAGCCATCGTACAGCCTCCTCTATACAACCAGGGCCGGGGAAGCTCCCCGGCCCTTTTAGGTCACTCCTGGTCCTTAGCGTCTGCGATAGTGTCCAGCAAATCGCACAGTTCTTCTTTGGTATACGTGGCCTTATCGCTATTCTTAAACAGACGGCGCAGGTCGTAAATAGTGGCTTTTTCGATTACTTTATAATCCTTTTCAGCGGGCATTACATTTACCTCCTTTTGCTCTGTCTGCCCTTTCTCAGTCTTCCTTTTTCTTATCCTCTAACAGCTCTTCCACCTTCTGCTTCGCTTCCTCCAGGTCTTTACAGCCGTCAAGGACCATACGGATCATTTTAATGATCTTGTCAAACTGCTTGTCTGTCATCTGTAG
>JAAWEX010000127.1 GCA_022794495.1 Lawsonibacter sp.
CCCTGGAGCCCCCCTATGAGGCAGGGCGTGAGTACCGGTACGGACAGATTAAGCTGACCGTCTGCCGCCGGGCCGGGAGTGTAGCGCGATGAGTACAGCCATCTATCCGGGCAGCTTTGACCCGGTGACTCTGGGACACCTGAACATCATCAAGCGGGCGGCCGCCTGCTTTGACAAGGTGATCGTGTGCGCCATGGTAAACTCGAAAAAAACCGGGATGTTTACCCCAGAGGAGCGGGTAGAGCTTCTGAAAAAATCCACCGCCCGGTTTCCCAATGTGGAGGTGGACTTCTCCGACGAGCTGCTGGCGGCCTACGCTAAGCGAAGGCGGGCCCACGTGGTGGTAAAGGGTCTGCGGGCGGTGTCTGACTTCGAGCAGGAGGTTCAGATGGCGGTCATCAACCGGAAGCTGAACCCCAGATTGGAGACCATGTTTCTGGCGTCCAGCGAGAAGTATACCTATCTCAGCTCCACCATTGTCAAAGAAATGGCCCGGTATGGGGCCAATCTGGCGGACTTTGTTCCCAGGGAGATTGTGGACGATGTGAACCGGCGCGTGAGAGAGATCGAAAGAAAGGAAGGCTGACCAATGGCAAGCGGTGTGGAAGAACTTTTGGATATGCTCTTCGAGATGATTGATGAGGCGAAACGGGTCCCTCTGTCCAACGATAAGTGCCAGATTGAGCGGGATCAGGCCTTGGACCTGATCGACGATATCCGCAGCCAGTTCCCCATGGAGCTGACCGAGGCCCGGAAGATGATGGCCCGCCGGGCCGAGATGGAGGCAGAGGCCAAGCGCAAGGCGGAGTCTATCGTCCGGGCGGCGGAGGAGCGGGCCAAACAGCTGCTGGCCAGCGATACCATTGCCCTCCAGGCCCGCCAGCGGGCTAACGACATGATGCGCCAGGCAGAGGAGCGCAGTCGGGAGCTGAAGCGCTCGGCCAACGAGTACTGCGAGGACGCCCTGCGCCGCACCGAGGAGGCGGTGTCCGAGGCCTACAACGAGATCAAGCAGTCCCGCTCCCGGTTCCGGGCCGCCGCGGCTGCAACAGTCAATAATACCACCGGGGGCGGTGCCCAGGGAGCCGCCGGAGGCCGCACAATGTACGATGCGGACAGGGATTGAGGTCTGATAAAAAGAGCCGCCCTTGTGGCGGCTTTTTTAAAGTAGAAATGATAAAAAGCTGAGGAGAGGAGCGCATATGTATGGACCTGAGAGAGAAAAAACCGAAGCAGAACGGGGCGGCGCTGCTGCCCATTCTGGTGTTCCTGGTGCTGTATCTGGGCATGGGCCTGGTATTTGAGTACGGCCTGGGCGTGGAGATGGCCTTCTATAATATCCCTATCGTGGTGGTATTTATGGTGGCGCTGCTGGTGGCCTGTTTGCAGAACCGGGCGCTGAGGTTCGATGACAAGCTGGCCATTATGGCCCAGGGCGTGGGGGATAAGAACATCATGACCATGATCCTCATTTTCCTGGTGGCCGGTGTGTTTGTGGGGGTTACCGGGCGCAGCAGCGCCGAGGCGGTGGCCTACTTCCTGCTGTCCGTCACCCCCGCCGGGGCCTCTGTTGCGGTGCTGTTTGTGGCCTCCTGCTTTGTGTCCACCGCCATGGGCACCTCGGTGGGTACGATTACCCTGATTACCCCCATCGCCGTGGCGGTTTCCAACGTGTCCGGCTTCTCCCTGCCCCTGTGTGTGGGCTCTGTCATGGGGGGCGCGATGTTTGGCGACAACCTCTCCTTTATCTCCGACACCACCATCGCTGCCTGCAACACCCAGGGCTGCCAGATGAGGGATAAGTTCCGGGCCAATTTCAAAATTGCCCTGCCCGCCGCCGTGGCGACCCTGGCGGTGATTCTGGTCCAGTCCATCAGCGCCGGGGTGGAACAGATCACCATCCCCGATTACAATCTGCTGCTGCTCATCCCCTATGTGCTGGTCCTCATCGGCGGTGTTGCCGGCTTGAACGTGTTTATCGTGCTGCTGGCGGGTATCGCAGCCGGGGCGGCCATTGTGCTGCCCACCGGGACGGTGGGGGTGATGGACCTGCTGAGCAGCATGGGCTCCGGGGCGGCCGGAATGTTCGAGACCATTATGGTCACCGTCCTGGTCTCCGCCATGTGCGCCCTCATCCGGGAGTTCGGCGGCTTCGAGGCCATGCTGGCCTTTATCCGGAGGATGTTCAAGGGCCGGGTGGGCGGACGGCTGGGCGTGGGACTGCTGGTGGGGGCCATGGATATCGCCACCGCCAATAATACCGTGGCTATCGTTATGGCCGGTCCCATTGCAAAAGAGATCAGCGAGGAATATGGCATTACTCCGAAGGAGTCCGCCTCTCTGCTGGATACCTTCTCCTGTGTGTTCCAGGGGGTCATCCCCTATGGCGCCCAGATGCTGATTGCCGTCTCTACCGCCGGGGGAGCGGTGTCCGCCTTTCAGATCATGCCCTGCCTCTACTACCCCTATCTGCTGGCTGCGGCCTGCATGGTCTATATCCTGATAGGGGCGGGAAAAGGGAAAAAGTAGAAAATGCACCCCGGCGGGCTCACCGCCGGGGACTGCTTTTAGCGCGGATAACAGACCACACGGCCAGGTAGAACAGGATATACGCGACGGACAGCCCCAGGAAGAGGCTGTATTTTTGCCGCAGTCCATCGGTGTAGCTTTGGGCGGATTGCTCCGGCTCCACGGTGATATAGGTGCGGCTGCTGGGGATGGACAGCACGCGGCGGGCCACAGTCTGCCCGGCCTCCACCGTCTTCTCTCCCAGCTCCGGCGCGGGGGTCCGCTCCCGCCAGCGGTACCCGGCGCCGCTGGTGTCCCGGTAGAGTACCATGTAGACGGTTTTGGTGGGGTTCATGCGCCGGTCCCGGCTGCTGGCGCTGGTGTTTTTTACTTGCACAGGCTGTACCTCGTAAGGCAGGAAGGTGTAAACGCCCTGGTCCTCATAGTCGCTGGCGGGCCGGATGTCAGACAGGCCCTGGATAGAGAGATAGATCATGACCGCCGACAGGACAAAGAGCATGACGCCGGCGTAAAAAGGGATAAATTTCAGCTTCTGCATAGGCCCTCCTGCGGATAGACGAAATTGCCGGGCGGCCGGCTGGACGGCGGCTGCCCAGATCAGATTATAGCTGTTTTTCTGTTTGAGCTCAAGCCTTTTCCGACCGGAGGGGGAATAAAAAATTTTTCTGAAAAAAGAGGAATCCGGGCAGTTATTTCGTATAAGTAATCGTAACGAAAATCCGGGATAGGGAGGGTCCGCTTATGACGCTGCGGGAACAGATGCAGGCGCGGGAGAGGGACACGCTGTCTCCTTTGGCCTGCCAGTCCGCCCAGAGCCGGGGCCGGGTCCGGCCGGAGGAGGAGTGCGGCATCCGCACCCCCTTCCAGCGGGATACCGACCGCATTGTCTACTCCAAGGCGTTCCGGCGCTTGAAGCACAAGACCCAGGTGTTTCTTCAGCCCGAGGGAGACCACTACCGCACTCGAATGACCCACACGCTGGAGGTCTCACGCATTGCCCGCACCATGGCCAGGGCCCTGTTTCTCAATGAGGACCTCACCGAGGCCGTTGCCCTGGGGCACGACCTGGGCCACACCCCCTTCGGCCACGCCGGAGAGCGTCTGCTGAATGAGATGATGCCGGCTGGCTTTGCCCACTACAGGCAGTCGGTGCGGGTGGTGGAGCGGCTGGAGAAGGGAGGCGCGGGGCTGAACCTGACCTGGGAGGTGCGCAACGGCATCGCCTGCCATACCAAGGGCCCCCCCGCCGCCACCCTGGAGGGCCAGCTGGTCCGGCTGGCTGACCACATCGCCTACATCAACCACGATATTGAGGACGCCCTCCGGGGCGGCATCATCTATCCCATGGACATCCCCCTGGAGGTGTCCAACGTGCTGGGCTTTACCCACGGCCAGCGGATTAACACCCTTGTTACCGACGCGATCCAGGCCACTCAGGGGCGGGAGGAGGTGCGCCAGTCTCCTCAGGTTGGAGAGGCTATGCTGGCGCTGAAGGACTTTATGTTTGACAGTGTGTACACCAACCCCATGGCTAAGGGGGAGGAGGGCAAGGCCCAAGACATGCTCCGCCGCCTTTTTGAATACTATCAAAGGAACCCCGATTGTCTGCCCGATGACTTCCAGACCATCCGGGCGGAGGAGGGGATTGACCGGGCGGTGTGCGACTACATCGCCGGCATGACCGACCCCTTTGCGGTGGAGACCTTTAAGACGCTGTTTATCCCCAAGGGGTGGACAGTGTTGTGATTGGGATAATTTACCCGGAAAATGGATACAAATAGGGGGGAAAACTATTGCCCTTGCCCGATCGTTTTTTGGACGAGCTGCTGGCCCGGACGGATATTGTGGACCTGGTGTCCGAGTCGGTCCGGCTGACCAGGAAGGGAAACAGCTACTGGGGCTGCTGCCCCTTCCACAGTGAGAAGACGCCCTCCTTTCACGTAGTGCCCGACCGGCAGATGTACAAGTGCTTCGGCTGCGGCAAGGGGGGCGGGGCTGTCAATTATGTGATGGAGCTGGAGAACCTGCCCTTTAAGGATGCCATTGCGGTGCTGGCCCAGCGAGTGGGGATGCAGGTGCCCGAGTTTGGCGCTGCCCCCGGGGCCAGGGAGCGGCGGGAGAAGATTCTGACCATTAACAAGCAGGCTGCCCGGACCTTCCACCGCTGGCTCCATGGGCCGGAGGGGGCGGAGGGGCTGAACTATCTCCGGCGGCGGGGGCTGTCCCCCAGGACGCTGACCAACTTCGGCTTGGGCTTTGCCCCCAACCGCTGGGACGGCCTGATTACCGAGCTGGCCGCCCAGGGCTATGACAAACGGGACCTGCTGGACGCCGGGCTGGCAGTGAGCAGCAAGGATGGACGTATCTACGACCGCTTCCGCAACCGGGTGATGTTCCCGATTATCGACGTGCGGGGCAATGTCATCGGCTTCGGAGGCCGGGTGATGGACGACTCCGTCCCCAAATACCTCAACTCCCCGGACACCCCGGTCTATAACAAGAGCCGCAACGTCTTCGCCCTGAACATCGCCAAGACCTCAAAGGCGGGGCGGGTGATTTTGACCGAGGGGTATATGGACACCATCTCCCTCCATCAGGCGGGCTTCGACAGCGCTGTGGCCTCTCTGGGCACCGCCCTGACGGAGGAGCATGGACAGCTGCTCTCCCGCTATTTCAAGGAGGCCGTCATCGCCTACGACGGCGACGGGGCCGGGGTGGCCGCCGCCCAGCGGGCCATCCCTATTTTGGAGAAGGCGGGGCTGAAGGTAAAGGTGCTGCGGATG
>JAAWEX010000128.1 GCA_022794495.1 Lawsonibacter sp.
ATGTTCTGGCCGCGCAGCAGCATCTGCAGCTTGGTGTTGGGCATCTTCTTGCGAATCTTCCGCAGCCGCTCCCAGGGGTCCTCCTGCAGGTAGCGCAGGCAGACGTCGAAGGTGGCCCCGCCCCACACCTCAGCGGAGTAGTAGCCGGCCTTGTCGATGGTCTCAAGGATGGGCTCAAACTTGCTGTAGGGCAGACGGGTGGCGATGAGGGACTGGTTTGCGTCGCGCAGGACGGTTTCAGTAAAGCCTACTTTTCTCATGTTGTTCGACCTCCATATTGCTCCCCGGAGCAAAGCTTCATCGTTGCCCCTTGGGGCGGACTCTTTAGTCGCTTGCTCTATATTTTAGTATAATCTCACCCAGAAAGCAAGCCCCCTGCAAGGAATATTCTGGCCTTTTTTCTGCGGTTTCTTGTGCAAAAAACACTGCGGCCCCCTCAGAGCGGGTCCACCCCCTGATTTTTTCATCGGCGGCGGTGGAAATGGAGCGGCTCATGTGCTATAATTTTTCTCACAAACCCGGAAAGGAGTCCTTCGGCGATGAACATCCCATACTCCCGGTGGCAGACCCAGCGCAGGTGCCTGCCCGACAAGGTGGAGCTGAACGTCATGTTCCTCATTAAGGTCTGCTCCCGCCTCAATCTGACCTATCAGATCTACTACCTGGCCGAGGAGGCGGAGCGCCGCAAGGTGCGGTTTGTCCTGCGGGTGCCGAAGGGCTGCCGGATCAGCGGGGAGCTGCGGCAGTTTATCAAGGAACACCGGTGGACAAAATTAGAGCGGTTTGAGAGGTGAGCTGAGATGGGGCTGTATCTATGTATCTTCGATCAATGCGGGGAGGAGCTCTGCGGCATGGAGGTGGGGCTCTACCGCTATTTCCAGGAGCTTCGGGACACCGTCGCCCGGTTCACCCCCAAGGGCCCGATTGCCCGGCTGGTCCGCCCCGGCAGCGGAAAGCTCTCCTCCAAAATGCCCACGCTGCTCATCCACTCTGACTGCGACGGCAGCTGGAGCGTCAGCGAGTGCAAAGCCCTGAAGCTGGAGCTGGAGGAGCTGAAGCAGGTGTTTCTCCAGGAGCCTGTGTCGCCGGAGACCGTCGCCCTGAAACAGGACGTCTTCAAATTTTATGGGGTGACCCCGCAAAACCTGTTTGAGTGCTTCATCGACTCAGACTGTGAGTTTTTGATCGACCGCCTGATAGACCTGTGCGATCGGGCCATTGAAGCCAAGCGGCCTATCCTGTTTCAGTAGGCAGGCCCATCCCCGCGCCCGCATCAGCGCTCGAAACCCACCGCGGCCGCCGCCGCGGTGGGTTATCTCAATTCAGGCGTCCTGGGAAGGTGCCCCCCGCGTCACGCCTCAGGAAAAACATACCGGAAGCCTGTCAGCTTTGTCCTTCTGGACTTTCCATAAAAATAAAGCTCATAGGGCCCGCACTGGATGAACCGGCGGAGCAAGGTCAGCTCCCCCTGAACCTGCCTCCAGGTCTCCCCCTCCCGGTGGTCTCCGGGCATGGCTTCACAGGCCCAGCGGTGCAGTTGGTGAAATGTCATGCCGTAGGCGATGCCGCTGTCTATCCCCTGCTCCAGCGGGGCCGCGTCCTCCGCCGGAAAGGCGTCCAGGCCCAGCTCTGTCCTCAGGGCCTCCACATCCGAAAAGTGGTACAGCCCAACGGCGTATTCTCCTGGCTGGCCGTATTCCACCCGCTGGATCCCCTCGATGCGAAAGCATCTGGGGGAATAGTATACCGCAAATCCACTGCCGTGGTAATAGACAAGGCGGTCCTCGATCTGAAACATGGGTCTCGCCACCCGCTGCTCCAGCTCCGCCCTGGCTGTAAACTTCTTGATATGCTTCAGGGTGTTCCACATGGCAGGTCCTCCCATTCCGAAAAAACACCACGGCGGTCGTGAGCGCCCGCCATGGTGTCATCTTATTTTATGTTCGGCCTTCCGCCGGACACAGCGGACCGTCAACGGTCGCTGCAAGCATCGTCGTCATTGGCGTGATAGGCCTCATAATTAAAGATCAGGTCGTCAATATCCATATCGCTGCGGATATTGGCCCAAATGCTGTTTACTTCCCATTTTGGCATTGTCATACCTGCCGCCTCCTTTCCTTATTCCTGAAAAATGGGTATAAAAATACCACCGTCCGCACCGCAAACGATGGAGAAAACGCTGTGGTCCCGCCCACTAGGTCGTTTAACCGCACACAAAATGCTCCATCCGCTTGCTGACAAAGAGTCCTCCCTGGGTATCAAAACGCTGAAGCATCTTTGCCCACCTCTTTTCTAGCAGAACTGAAAACCGTTTAGGGGATGCCGCAAGAACATCTCCCTCAGGGTTTCTATTATTGTAAACCTAATGCTCCAGTTTGTCAATAGGTTTTTTGTCGATTTTTTAGAATCTGCCCGGAAAATTTTTCTGTTCCTGTTACTTTCCCCCAAAACGCAAAAGCCGGCGCTCTTCCGCGCCGGCCTGCCGGTCTCAGGTTGATTTTTGTCTCCACGCCGCATAGAATAGGCGGAGAGGGGGCGAAATTCTTGCAGGAAACGATGAATATGGAGGGCGGCGGCGTTCTGACGCTGCGCCTGGACGGACCTAGGGTACATATGGAGGCGGAGCGCCCCGCTGACGGACGGGGGCTCTATAAGGTGTGGCTCCGGGGCGACCACGGGGGACGGCTGCTGCTGGGCACCATGGCTCCGGAGGGAGGCGCGCTGCGGCTGCGCCGCACCCTGTCCCAGTCCGCCCTGGAGCGGGCGGGGTGCTGGCCCCAGTTCCGGGCGGAGGCCCCGCTGGCGTTCTCCTTCGCCGCCGGCGGGCCGGGGGGCTGGTACTGCGAGCAGCACCCGGAGCGTCTGCTGGCCGATCCCGTCCTCCGGGCCCAGGTCCAGGGCCCGATGCTGTGCCTGCGGGAGGGGGCGGGCTTCTCCCTGTCCGCCCCCTTCCGCCCCGACCGGCCCTTTCCCCTCAGCGCCCTGTTCTGCCTGGCCCGGACGGAGCGCCGGGAGGGCCGGCTCTATCTGGTGTGGCCCTTCGACCGGGAGGGCCGGCCGATAGTCAGAAACAGGCCCTGAAGACAGCCAGCACATCGTCTCGTGTCAGTCTGCCGTAGCCGCCGGAGGTCAGAATCACGGAGCTGGCGATCTCCTCCAGGGGGGTCTGCTCCGTCATGCCCAGCTGACGCAGGGTGGTGGGCAGACCCAGCTCCCGGATAAAGTCCGCCAGGGCCTCCACTCCGGCCCGGGCCAGCTCCTCCTCGCATCTGCCCCCCGGGGAGACGCCCCACACCCGAACGGCGAAACGGGCAAACTTCACCGCCCCCTTTTCGCAGATAGCCCGGTAGTAGGGCGGGTGGAGGACGGCCAGGCCGGCCCCGTGACAGCAGTCGGTGTAGGCGCTGAGCTGGTGCTCCATCATGTGGGCCTGGAAGTCCAGCTCCTTGCCCAGCTTGATGATCCGGTTCTCCGCCATAGCGGCCTCCCACATCAGGTTGCTCCGGGCGCCGTAGTCCTCCGGATTTTTCGCGGCTGCCCGCAGATCCCGGACAATCCCCCGCATCAGCGCCTCGGAGATATCGTCGGAGACGTTCTCCTCATCGGGGCCGCTGAAGTAGATCTCCATCACATGGCTCAGGGCGTCAAAGCCGCCATACAGCATCTGGTCTCTGGGCACGGTGTAAGTAAGGGTGGGGTCCATCAGGGCAAAGCGGGGGTTGCACTGGGGGTAGTCCCGGTCCGTCTTGATCTTCTGCGCCTCGTGGGTGACCACCGCGCCGCCGTTGCACTCGCTGCCGGTGCCCGACATGGTGACCACCACCCCCAGGGGCAGCGGGGTGAAGTCCACCTGGCCCCGGCGGAGCCAGAAGTCCTCCCACACATCCCCCTGGTAGACGGCGGCCATGGACACCGCCTTGGCGCAGTCCATCACCGAGCCGCCGCCCACGGCCAGAATGGCCTCCACCTGGCGCTCCTTCGCTAACGCGGCTCCCTCCAGCACCTTGGCGTAGGTGGGGTTGGACATGATCCCGGAAAACTCCACCACCTCTTTCCCGGCCTTCTGCAAAATTGCCGTAATCCGGCCGTAAACGCCGCTGCGCTTCACCGAACCTCCTCCATAGGCCAGCATGACGGTCCTGCCAAAGCCCTCCAGCAGGGCGGGGAGGTGCTCCTCTACGCAGCCCGTTCCAAAATATACCTTTGTGCTGTTCTCAAAAACAAAGCTTCTCATGTCCGTCCTCCTGTTCTGCTGGAGTCACCAGCATAGACCGCAGGTATATGCTGTGCGGGACCGTGTCGCCGTCAATATCCAGCCAACACGATGAAATACCGCGGGCTTATTTCAGCACTGAGGCGGCGATGGCGTCGGCCAGGGCGTCGATTTCCGACTCGTTGTCCGCCTTGAGGGAGGAGGTAACGGTCATCTCCTCGTCCAGGATGGTCATATTCTTCAGGGACTCAATCTCCTCCCGCATCAGCGCGCCGGAGCGGGGGGCCCAGGAGCCGCTGCCCATAATCGCCACCGTGCGCTTCTGGAGGTTCAGGGCCTTCATGTCCATCAGGAAGTTGTGCATGGGCGGGAAGATGCCCAGGTTATAGGTGACAGAGGCCAGCACCAGATGGCTGTATTTAAACAGGTCGGAGATGAGGTAGCTGACATGGGTGGAAGACACGTCATACAGCCGGGTATTGGTCACGCCCCGGGCGGTGAGCTTGGCGGCCAGCACCTCGGCGGCGGCCTCGGTGTTGCCGTACATGGAGGCGTAGACGATCATAACGCCCTTCTCCTCCGGCTCATAGGCGGCCCAATGGGTGTACTTATCGATGATGTAGCCCAGGTCCTTGCGCCACACGGGACCGTGGAGGGGGCACAGGAACTTGATGTTCTCCAGGCCCACAATAGAGGCCGCCTTATTCAGCAGGGCCACCACCTGGGGGCCGTACTTGCCCACAATATTGGTGTAGTAGCGGCGGGCGTCGTCAATCCACTCCCGGTCAAAGTCGAACTCGTCGGCAAAGAGCTTGCCGTCCAGGGAGCGGAAGGAGCCGAAGGCGTCGGCGGAGAAGAGCACGCCGTTGGTGGTGTCGAAGGTGACCATAGCCTCGGGCCAGTGGACCATGGGGGCGTAGACAAAGGCGACGGTGTGCCTGCCGAAGCACTTGGTGTCCCCCTCGGCCACCTCCTGGATGGCGCTGGGGTCCAGACCGAAGCCGAACTGATTGAGGAGGGTCACCGCCTTGGGGGTGGTGATGATCTTCACGTCGGGCCAGCGCAGGAGAATCTCTTCGATGGAGGCGGCGTGG